>CAZUTD010000166.1:0-4217 GCA_964623185.1 uncultured Clostridiaceae bacterium | reverse complement strand
ATAGGATATTTTGTATCTATAGCATTTGGCAAAAGGTCCTGGATATAAGTTTCTTTATTAGTAACAAAATAATCTGTTCTTAGAATATCTTTCAAAGTTTTATTTTCCCTGATTGCCTCAATTGTATTATCAATTGTAATTATGCCCTGAAGGGTCCTATTTTTATCAACTACGAAAACACTCGAGATCCCATTATCACTCATTACCTTTCGGGCAACTTTGGGCCCGTCTTTCATAAAGACCAGAGGATTGGGTTTGTACATAATGTTTTTTGCCTGTACTATTTTTGTTCTATCAATATCCTTAATAAAATCTTCTATATATCCGTTTTCCGGGTGTGTCAAAATTTCCTCAGGTGACCCCACTTGAACGATGTCCCCGTCTTTCATAACAGCAACCCTGTCACCTAACTTAAAGGCCTCGTTAACATCATGGGTTATAAAAATTACCGTTTTTTTCAATTTTGCCTGCAGGTCTATTAATTCTAACTGCATATCCTTACGAATCAAGGGATCCAGGGCACTAAATGGTTCATCCATCAATAGTATATCAGGATCATTAGCCAAGGCCCGGGCTAAACCTACCCTTTGCTGCATCCCGCCACTCAATTCATGCGGCATCTTATCACCCCAGCCATCCAAACCCACAGCCTTCAACATTTCATCAGTAATTTTATCTCTTTCTTCCTTTGGTATATCTTTTACTTCCAAACCATATTCCACATTTTCGGCCACTGTTCTATGGCTAAAGAGGCCAAAATGTTGAAATACCATAGAAATCTTGTTTTGCCTAAACTTTCTAAGCTTTTCTTTATCATATTTGACTATATCTTCACCATCAATAATTATTTGACCTCTAGTGGGCTTATTTAAGAGATTTAAACATCTAATTAATGTGGATTTTCCACTGCCGGAAAGGCCCATAATAACGAACATTTCGCCTTTATTTACTTCAAAGGATACATTGTTGACCCCAACTGTTAAACCGGTTTCTTTTAGGATTTGGTCTTTTGACATTCCCTTATCCAGCCTTCTTAAAGCGGCCCTGGGATTTTTGCCAAAAACTTTTGTCAAGTTTTCTACTTTAATTTGTCTTGTCATTTTATATCTCCACCTTAAATATTCTCATCTTCTACCTTAAGCTTATCGGCTATACCTTGGGTAATTCGATCAATAATTATTGCTAAAAAAACAATAACTAATCCCGCCTCGGTTCCCCTTGCAATGTCGATTTTATTAATGGCCTGCAAAACTTCTCTCCCAACACCCTGTGCCCCAACCATTGAAGCAATTACAACCATAGATACAGCCATCATGGTAGTTTGATTAACCCCTGTCATAATGGTTGGCAAGGCTTGGGGCAATTCTACCTTAAATAAAATTTGCCAAGGAGTAGAACCAAATGAATGTGCTGCTTCTACCATCTCCCTTGATACATTACGAATTCCTAGATTTGTCAATCTTATAACGGGAGCGATAGCATAAATCGTAGTAGCAAAAACAGCCGGAACACGGCCTAGACCAAATAACATAATTGCTGGAATTAAATAAACAAAACTTGGCATTGTTTGCATACCGTCTAATAAGGGTTTCATTATCATATCCAGTTTTGAACTATATGCCGTAATAATACCCAGGGGTATTCCCAGTAATAATGATATAAAAACCGAAGTTAAAATTATAGCCAAAGTGGCCATCATTAAAGACCATAATCCAAATGAACCCACGCCCAATAGCATGACTACAAATATAATACCTGTGGGCAATTTTTTTAACTTCCATCCCATTACAAATACGGCAATTAAAACTAACCACCATGGTAGTAGCTGTAATCCCTTGTCAATTTTTAATAAAAACCACAAAATTCCTTCTTCCAAGACATTAAAAAATGTACCAAAGTTAACTATTAACCATTTTACAAATTGTTCTACATAAACGCCTAGTTGAAATCGTAGAAACTCAGGAAATTCGTTCATATTTTTTTGTTGATTACTTTATCTAAAAGCAATCAAATTCACCTCTCTTTTTTATTGTTTCTATTAAATAAGAGTTTTACCCCCATTTAACATTTTCAGTGGGAGCTTAACCCCCACTGAAAAAAGTTATATTCCACTTCATCCAAAGTGGTATTCTGATTTAATTATAAAACTGCATCCTTAACAACTTGAGCAATATCCTCTGGTACCCAAGATGTCCAAAGTTCTTCATATTCTTGTAAAAACCAAATTGCTGTTTCTTCAATACTAGCATTGTTATCATCCATATAGGCTAATGCTTCACTAGTAATAATACTACTTGTCTTGTAGTTTCCTAAAAAGGCTACAACCTCAGGTGCAGTGTTTTGCAATTCATTATGAATTGCAACAGTAACCTCTACCGGTGGTATCTCAGTACCATATCCATCCAACCACTTTTCTTCATCATAAGGTATATCGCCTAATAAGGTCATATCATACTTACCAATTAACCATGTAGGCTCCCAATAATATCCTACCCAAGCTTCTCCAGCTTCATACGCACTCACAATTGATGTGGATAAGGCCGCATCAGATCCAGGGCTAAAGTAATTATAGGTTTTATCTAGGCCTTGGTTAATAATTTTTGTTTGTAAAATTTCATCAACTTCCCAGCCAGGAATTGCACCATAAATTCTTCCCTTACTTGGGTCTTCTTTATCCTTAAAAACCTCCCAATATTCAGGTAGGTCTTGGATAGTTTTCAGATTAGGTGTGATGGGTTCTATTCCCCTTTCAGGATCACCTTCAATCATATAAGTAGGTACATATAAACCCTGGGCACTATCACCAAAGTTAACTGAAACCTCAATAACCTCGCCATTAGCAATTGCCTCGTCATATGCCTCACCTATATTATCTGTCCAAACCTCCATATAGGCATTGATTCTACCTTCCCTAAGCGCTGTGAAGGTAATAGGTGTCGAACCTATCTCTATATCCGTTGGATGTCCATATCCATGTTCAATAATAAGAGCCGCTACTTTGTTGTGAAATGCAACGCTTTCCCAATCCGGTTCGGCAAAAATAATTGTTTCCTTTGTGTCTTCACTTGTAGTATTTGATCCACATGCAGTTACTAGCAAAATCGACACTAACAGTAGGCATATTACACCTACTGATTTATAAAATCTTTTTTTAGAATACTTCATTGTTTTCCCCTTTCTTATTACACAAGAACAAAAATATTTAAAAATTTAATATTTCTGTTGTAAATTATAAATTTCCCCCATCAAAAATATAAGTTATGCTAATTAAAATAAAATAATGATTATCCTACCAAGATAAGAATTAGTTTGGTAGCAAAACAAGATTTTTGAAAAAATTGACATGGTTAACATCTTGCAGGTTTTTCTTACAAGGATCCCTGTAGGTTTTAGGTTTGTTGCCCCCTTAAATTCGCATGATATCAATGCTAGTTTAAGCTGAACATCTAGTGGTCCAATCAAAATATTTTGATTTTGCAATATAATTATAAAGTATATCATATAAATGTTTTCCTGGAAAATTCCAGGAGCTGGGTTTAATAGAACCCTATAGCCCTAATTTAAAATGAACCCTGTTCTCCTCCCTTATCTTTATATATCCTCCCATATACTCTTGATAAATCAATCTTTTGAAGAAAGAGAAGTTTTAATAACAATAAAAAGTGGGTCTAAATGTCTAAAAACAAATTAGGCCCACCTTAATATTAATTATTGCCTTTTAGCAGTTTTCAATACTTACTACATCATATCCTGCATCTTCTATGATTTCTTTAAGTTTGTCATCAGAAAATTCTTCTTGTAATTCTATTACAGCATTCTTTTCATCAAGATTGACAAGCACATTTTTTACTGCCTCTTCTTCTTTTAAAGCTTTTTCTACACGCCCTACACAATGACCACAACTCATTCCCTCAATAAAAATCTTTTTTTTCATAAGCCCTACCCCCATAATTATTTAATATATTTATCCATCCTTTTACCTATGGGATGGTTTAAACCTGCGTAATCTTAAGGCATTACTTACAACAGATACAGAACTTAATGCCATTGCTCCAGCAGCAAACATCGGATTTAATAAGGGGCCACCAAAAGCATATAATAATCCTGCTGCAATTGGTATTCCCGCAGTATTATAACCAAAAGCCCAGATAAGATTCTCTTTAATATTTTTTATGGTTTTTTTGCTTAATTGTATAGCCGTTACCACATCCATTAAA
>CAZUTD010000165.1:0-4228 GCA_964623185.1 uncultured Clostridiaceae bacterium | reverse complement strand
TTTACATGGGGGTATATAAATGCAAAGATATGCTGGTATTGATATAGGAACTAACTCCATGAGGTTGCTTTTAGCTGAACTAAAGGATGGCAAATTTTTGTCCAGGACTAAGGAGACCATTACTAGCCGCATAGGGGAGGCAGTAGATAGGAAGGGGATTATCACACCAGGGGGTATGGAAAGAAGTATAGAAAGCTTTGAAGCCCTGGCCCATAAGGCAAAAGAGTTTAGAGCCATAAAAACCTTTGCCATAGCAACCAGTGCCCTAAGGGATGCTGAAAATAGGGAAGAATTTATACAAGGGGTTTTTGAAAGAACAGGGGTTAAAATCCAGGTAATAGACGGGAAAAGAGAGGCAGGCCTTGGTTATAGGGGAGTCTTGCTAGGATTAGAAAGCCCCAAAAAAGCCCAATTAAAAACCCTCCTTGTGGATGTTGGTGGAGGCAGTACAGAGTTTATCCTGGGTCTGGGCGAAAAACTGGACAGGCTTACCAGCATGGACATAGGTGCTGTAAGAATGACAGACCGTCTAGGCGAAAACGATAGGGAACTATATTATACAGTAGAAAAAAGCTTTAAAAATATTCTTAGTGACCTAAAAAACAAGGAAATAGACCAGCTTATAGGTATAGGGGGCAGTATTACTAGCCTGGCTGCAATCCATCAAAAGCTTCAAGTCTATGATATGGAAAAAGTACATAATTACATACTATCGTTGGAGCAAATTCATAAAATCAAGCAAAACCTACTAGGAATGACCCTTGAGGAACGAAAACAGGTAAGGGGTCTTAACCCCAATAGAGCAGATATTATTATAGCCGGGATAATTATTTTACTTGTTATTATGGAAGGGCTGGCCATAGATAAAATTACAGTTAGTGAGTATGACAACCTGGAAGGACTAATATATGAAGAAATCCAATAAATTATTCTTACAATCGTATAACATAAAGTTCAACCCTTCGTCAAAAAAACAGGGTTATCAGGAACCATATACTATATGTAGTGGGTGATATATGTACTACCCACTACATATTTGGTTTTTCCTGTCAAAAACCCAAAATCTCTTGTCAAAAAGTTTTTCAATCCTGTCTCCCATTCTTGACAAATCTCACCCTATTCTTTTGTTACAATTCTCCTATAAAGCACTAGTCGATTAAATAGGGGAGGATAAAAGATGATAGAGAGATCGAGAATTTTTCCAATAGAATTAAATAATGAAAAAAAATTTATATGGAGCCTATTAGATAAAAGGCTGGTTTTATTAAGCCTAGTTAGTTTCCTACTGGGTAGGTCTGGAATTTTGCAGGGGCTTACTCCCTTTGGCATAGGATTTTTTGCGGCATTAAATTACAAGGAAAGAAAATATGCCTATGTTGGCCTGACCACATTTTTGGGGATTATTTCAGTTCAAGGAGCCTACAGGAGCATTCCTTACGGGATTACCCTCCTAGTCATTTATTTATTGTTCTACTATATTATGGATTTACGAAAAATGGGGACATTCAAGGCGGCTTTTTTAAGTGGCTTCACATATCTGACATCCAGCATGATTATGGCTAGTTTTACAAGCCTCTACCTCTATGATGTCATGATGATGGGATTTGAGGCCCTAGTTATATTTACTACCCTCTACATATCTACCTATGCCCTCCCCCTACTTACAGAGAATAAAAATAGGAGGATTTTATCCACAGAAGAAATTATATGTCTGGCTATTCTTGCGGCCGTGGCTCTTTCGGGTATCAATGAATTTTATATTTTCCAGCTTTCCCTAAGAAACATCCTGACAATTTTCTTAACCCTCTTGTTTGCATACAATGGAGGAACTGCTATAGGGGCATCGGTAGGAATTACCTTAGGCTTAATTACAACCATGTCCTTTTCCGGCATGCCTCCCGTCTTTATAGGAATATTGGGTTTTTCAGGATTATTAGCAGGTACATTTAACGATATGGGTAAATTGGGGAGCGGGCTAGGATTTTTAATGGGAAATACAATCCTAACTTTTTATATCAATGGCTACCACGAAGGATTTATTAAATTTACCGAAATCTTTCTTGCCCTGGGCCTAATCATGCTAATACCCAGCCCTTGGATAAAGGAAATCGAAAAGTTTTGGAAAAACCCTAAAAACATCCTCTACACGGACTTAACTCATGGGGAGAGGGTAAGAAAAAGAGTCCACGAAAGACTTTCAGAATTCTCCGGGGCCTTCTTTGATTTAGCTACTACCTTTGAAAAGGTTTCAGATAAATACGAAATTTTTGAAAGAGAGGAGTTGACAAATCTTATTCAGGAAATGGCTGATACAGTTTGTCATAATTGCGGGATGCGGAGAAATTGTTGGGAAAGAAATTTTAACAGAAGTTATCAAAGCATGGTGGATTTAATGGTTTTAATAGAAACACGGGGGAGTTTTGAGAAAAAGGACTTACCCCAAGCATTGCAGAGATCATGTATTCACCCGGAAAAGGTAGTAGAAAAGTTAGTCCATCTTTATGAACTAAGTTCATTGGATATGACCTGGCGCCAACGATTTGTTGAAGGGAGGGAATTAGTAGGACAACAGATCAAGGGAGTCTCTTATATCCTTGAGGAAATGGCACAAGAGTTTTGTCAAAAGGCCGCCTACAATATAGATTTGGAAAACCAGATATACCTTGCCCTAGATAGGGCAGGACTTACAGCAGGAGAAATAACAGTGGTGGGGGAAGAAAAAGGAGGTTTGGAAATACTTATCCAGGATATTCCCCAATATAATAGGGAAAATAATATAGGGAAATTTATACCCACTATCTCCCAGGCCCTAGACATAGATTTGGCAGAAAAAATGGCAGGCCGTAATTATCACAAAGGACAGGAGACAAAAAGTCTTACCCTGGTAGAGGCAAACAAATATACAGCCCTCACCAAGGTTGCAAAAGCAAACAAGGACGGCAACACCCTGTCCGGCGATACACATAGTTTTATGGAAATAAACGAAGATGAATACCTTGTCGCCCTAAGTGATGGTATGGGGACAGGGCAAAAAGCCCACCGCCAATCCAATGCCACTATTACAATGCTGGAAAAGATGATGGAAACAGGCTTTGATAAGGAAATTGCCATAAAATCAATTAACTCTATCCTTATGCTAAAATCATCAGAGGAAATCTTCTCTAGTTTAGATATGGCTACAATTAATCTGCGTAGGGGTAAGGTAGATTTTATAAAAACTGGATCTGCCCCAAGCTATATTAAAAGAAAAAAAGGAAAAATAGAAAAGGTTACAGCCTCCACATTACCCATAGGAATCTTAAAAAATATTGAATTTAATGAAGAAGTTCAGGAAATAAACGATGGCGATTTTATAATTATGGTATCAGATGGAATACTAGAAGCAAATAAGGAAGAGGGGGAAGAATGGCTCCCCGCTTACCTAAAAACCCTAGATACAGGCAATCCACAAGATATGGCTGACAAAATTTTGCATCGAGCCTTGGAGTTTACCGATAACCGGGCACGGGATGATATGACGGTATTGGTAACCAAGCTGTGGAAGACAGAAATAAAGCCCTACAGGAACTGAAATCCTGTGGGGCCTTATAGAAGGAAGAAAATCTAACTACACTAATGCTTTATAGTTTTAACCAATAAGGAAGAATACGACTTATCAACTGCTTCACCTAATATATCAACCTTAAAGAAATCAGACACATACTTTAAAGAATCATTTACATAGGTTTCAAATGCCTGGTAGCCGGCATTATCATCACCGCCACCAATTACTGATTGCCAGGACCTGTCATTTGCAAAGAAATCCCCTTCTAATTTTATATCAAAGGTAGAGGAATCCTTTTCCCAGAGCCTATAAGTAAAGTTAAAGCTATTACCCGCATAATAGAAGCGTCCATAATTTTTTTCTAAATATTTCTCTAGGTCCTCCATTAAATCATAAGACCGAATATTACCCCTTTCAATACTAAAACTAAATATTTCATCCTTTCTACCAGTGTCATGAATTTTACCATTGATAGAAATATTATCGTAGACATCAGCAATTTCCTCTTTTAAATCCTGTAGATAATTTATTTTATCATGAATATCCCAACGAGTAAAATAATTGTTGGTACAATAAATATTCAAATCCACATCCCTACGATTAACTTCTGCCTCATATCGGAAATTCACTCCGCGAACCCTGCCCAAATACCTGTCCAAGGCCCTTTCCAACTCTCTGGAATCT
>CAZUTD010000164.1:0-4229 GCA_964623185.1 uncultured Clostridiaceae bacterium | reverse complement strand
TGGCATGATGCGGAAAAAAAATCATATGATGAGGAACAATTTTACTAGTATTGAAAATTATGCCGAGGAAGAAAATTATATAACTCAAAAACGAGACTTAATCTACAACAATGAAAAAGTTGGCAGCCTACTTGCTGGCCATATTGGCCCCTACTTGATATCGGAAAAAGATGTTGCTTTTGCCAAGGATATAAATTCATCCATATTTTTTGCTGCCATAATATCTATAATTACTGCCATAATCTTGGGTATCTATTCTTCGAAAATTTTCGTAAACCCAATCTTGCAGATTACTGACGCTGCAAATTCTATTAGAAAAGGTAAGCTAGGTACAAATATAGACCTAGACAACAGAATAATAGAGTTGCAAGATTTGTCCCAATCCATAAACCACCTATCAAAATCATTAAAACAGGCGGAATTACTTAGGGCAAGATTAACTGCCGACATTTCACATGAACTTAGGACCCCCCTAACCATATTGCAAAGCCATATAGAGGCTATCAGTGATGGTGTATGGGAGGCAAGTCCTGATAAATTGAATATATGTAAAAATGAAGTTCTAAGGTTAATAAAATTAGTAGAGGAATTAAAATATTTAACGGATATAGAAAACCATAATTTGGACTTGAAATTCGAGAAGTATTCTCTATCATCAGATATAAGGGACATATCCCATAGTTTTCTTCCCCAATTCAATGAAAAAAACATAGAGTTTAATGCCCATATAAAAAATGAAGTTATAATCACTGCCGATAGGGATAGGATTAAACAGGTCTTTATTAATTTACTATCCAATGCGCTTGAATTTACACCTGGGGGTGGCAAAGTTGATATAGAATTATTCAAAGAAACACCAGCTATAAGATGTATTATTAAGGACAGTGGAATTGGTATAGAAGATAAAGATATACCCTATATATTCGAAAGGCTATACAAAGCCGATTTATCTAGGAATAGAAAAATTGGGGGAAGGGGAATAGGCCTAAGCATTGCCAAAACTGTAGTGGAATCGCATGGGGGCACAATACATGTAGAAAGTAAAAAAGGTCAGGGTAGTATTTTTATAGTTGAGTTACCGGAAAATTTATAATAAAATTCCTTTATATAAAACTAGCTATTTAACAAGAGCCCGCATATATAACTCTTGTCAAATAGCTAAATTTTTTAAGTGCTACAATATTAATTGTTCTATTCTGTTGAATCGGGCGTAATATTATTTAGGTGGTTGGCCCTGTCCTCAATCATTTGTGCTAGATTTTCGGCATTAGCAGATAAAGTTTCAAACATCTGTTTTGCATTTTGATCGTCCGTATCTAGAGAAAATGTTTTTAAATCTGCAGCTAGGCCTTTTGCACTTGCTACAGTTGTTTCCAATTTATTTTTTACTGTCATTTATTGCCCTCCTTAAATTGTATTCACTATATAATTTCCCCAAGGAAAACAAAGATATTCTATAAACAAAGAAATTTTTTTGAAATATTTATCTATTTTAAAACAATTCCATCTTGCACAGCTAATTTGCTTTTAACTTCCTATCTTATTAATTTCTAAACGCGATAGGCCACAAGGAATAATTCATAGGAAAGTTCCATCAACAGAACTTCTATATCTAGTAATCCAGCAGGGCATTTCCTACTAAACATCTCACTTAGTTTAGGAATATTTCAATCAGATAAGACTGTTTCATGATAAGTAGTAATATATAAGACTAGCCTAGCAAAATTTGGGTTTAAAAATGAAATTGCTAAAAACATATTTGTATTAACCAATGTTTTCAAATGTCAAAAATGAAAATTCCCCCATTTTCTTTACTCGAAAAATCCTAGTATAAATACCCCAAGGCTTATCATAACTATGGTTATGTATTGGTTTTTATTTAATTTTTCCTTAAGCCAAATCCTGCCAAAAATTACAGCTACAATCCCATCTATGGACATAAGAGGGGCTGCTACTACAGAATTCCCGCTTAGGGCATATACATAAAAAACTGGCCTGCAGTTTCAAAAATTCCCCCTAGTATGTTGAACCTTTCCCCTTTAAGATTATATCTTTCTTTTTTTATAACTATTAAATAAAATAAGGAAAGTAAGGCAACAAAAAGGAAGGTTAATTCAAAGGATATAAGGGCCTCCTCTGGTGTCAGCACCTTGCTTAAATATACATCGTCTAAAAATGTAGCAAAAGCGTCAACGACAGCATAGATTATTGGAAATATGAGGGCTATGGCCCCAAGATGGATTTCCTTTGAGTTTGCTTTCAAAGACCTTCCCTTATCTTCCCGGTTTTCTAGTATAGCTAGCAATATAAGACCTACAGTTATAAGGCTGACTGCAACAAATTGGATGCTGGTCATAGTTTTTTTTAGAACCATAAAGGACAAAAGTCCTGCCATGGCTCCCGATGTAGATGCTACAGGTGAACCTACCGAAATCTGAAGGAACCTGTAACCATAAAAATCCACCCCCATGGATAAAATATATAAAAACGAAACTGGAAAATATATCATGCTAGTCTTTATACTATAATTAAAATCTAGCTTATATAATTCGATAAAAGCCTGTAAACCCATAATGAGCCCAATCATAATCAATATTCTTAAATGTCCATACTTATCCCTAGGGTCTGTCCCCCTTTTGAAAGACACATCAGATAAACCCCAAAAAAATGTAGCCGATAGGGCAAAGCCAAACCAAGTTAGTTGCATATTTTTTTCTCCTTTATTTTTAAAATAAAACATAATTATAGCATACTTTTTTGCCTTATGTTAGGAAGAGTTTTCCTAGATTAGGAGCAAAAAATCAAAGGATATGGCCAATATAAATAAATCGTCGTCCTATATTTACGGGTTACCCCCTATATCCTAATCTATAATAAAGAAATATCAGGATTTTCACTATATTTTATAATGTTATTCAGTCTCCTAAACTCCACCCACAACCATCCACCAGTAAGTATAAAGGCCCCTAAATCGGAAAAGGGTGCGGACCACCATACACCATTTAAACCCCAAAAATACGGCAGAATAATAAGGAGGGGTATAAAAATAATTATTTGCCTAGATAAGCCCAAAATAGTGGCTTGGTTCGGTTTTCCAACAGCTTGGAAATAGCTGGTACTAAGCATTTGTAGGCCAACCAAGGGAATAAACTTAAAGAAAATATCCATGGCGTATACCCCCATGGCAACTAATTCACTCTTATCATTAAATAATCTAATTAATTGGGCTGGCCAAATCTTTGAAACAATAAGCCCCAAGGTAATTACAGAGGTTGATCCAATTATAGATAGGCCAAGGGTAGCTTTAACCCGTTTAAAATCTCCTGCCCCATGATTATACCCCATAATAGGCTGAGCGCCTTGGGTTATGCCCATGGCTGGCATTACTAAAAAACTGGTTATACTCATGATAATTCCTACAACTGCCAGGGCCAGATCTCCGCCATACTGGACTAACTTAGGATTTAAAATTAGCTGCTGAATACTACTTGTTACCTGTATAATAAAGGTAGGAAAACCCATGCTAATGATTTTCTTTATTAAGGGTCCATCCAGCCTGAAATTTTCAACACGAATATTTATAATACTATTTCCCCTAATAAAATGATGCAAAACCAAAGCACTTGTAACACCATAAGATATTATAGTCGCAAGGGCTGCCCCTTTAATACCCCAGTGAAATATAAAAATAAAGACATAATCTAAAATAATATTGCTAAGAGTTCCTATTAACATAGTATTCATTGCAATCCGTGGTTGCCCTTCTGCCCGAATGAAATTATTCATCCCAGTCCCAATGGCCAAAAAAACACTGCCCATAAAAATAATCCTTACATAATCAAGGGCATATGGCATTACCCCAGGGCTGGCTCCAAAAAAGGTCAATATAGACTTTGAAAAAATCAAGCCCAATACAGTGACAAGACCCCCTAAAATAAAAAACATGACCAAGGCATTGGTCATAATTTTTCCTGCTTCCTCGTCTTTTTTCTCCCCTAACCTTATAGAAATAAGGGAAGTCGCCCCCATCCCAATTAACATTATAAAGGCTACAAAAATTGTTACTATAGGAAAACATACCGTAACTCCAGCCAAGGCCAATTCCCCCACACCACGGCCCACAAAAATACTATCAACTATATTATATAAGGCATTGACCAAGAGACTCACAATAGCTGGTAAGGAGAACTTTACCAGTAGCTTTGGAATGCTTTCTTTTGCCATGATTG
>CAZUTD010000163.1:0-4276 GCA_964623185.1 uncultured Clostridiaceae bacterium | reverse complement strand
ACCAAACAATATTCTAGCACCTAAGGATGGCCAGCCTATCACCACTCCAACACAAGATATGGTGTTGGGCAGCTATTACCTAACCATAGAGGTGGAGGGTAGCAAGGGACAGGGCATGATTTTCAAGGATTATGAAGAAATGTTGATGGCTTATGAAGAGGGTGCAGTGGACTTGCACGCAAGAGTTAAGGTGAGGAAGAAAATAGATCAAAATGATAAGGGTAAACTTATAGAAAGTACTGTTGGTAGGTTTATCTTTAATGAGGAAATACCTCAAAATCTTGGTTTTGTGGACCGGACAAAGGACCTTTATTCATTAGAAATAGATTTTTTATGTGATAAGAAGGCACTTGGTAAAGTGATTGATAAATGTTTTAGGAAACATGGGAATACATTAACTGCTACCATGCTTGACTATATTAAACAAAAAGGTTTTGAATATGCCACAAGGGGGGCCATCACAATTGCTGTAAGTGATATGGAGGTGCCCAAAGAGAAATTAGAACTTATTTCTCAGGCAGAAGAAACTGTTGATAAGTATGAAAAAGCATATAGACGGGGCTTGATTTCCAACGAAGAAAGATATGAAATGGTTATAGAAACATGGACTGAGACAACCGAAGATGTTACAGATGCATTGATGGCCGGCTTAGACAAGTTAAACAATGTCTTTATTATGGCCCATTCTGGTGCAAGGGGAAGTAAAAATCAGATTCGTCAGCTGGGCGGAATGAGGGGATTGATGGCTAACGCTACTGGACACACAGTGGAAATGCCCATAAAATCCAATTTCCGTGAGGGACTAACTGTTCTAGAATACTTTATTTCAACACATGGTGCCAGAAAAGGTCTTGCAGATACTGCCCTACGAACCGCGGATTCAGGTTATTTAACAAGACGCTTGGTAGATGTTAGCCAGGATGTTATTGTTAGGGAAATGGATTGTGGAACCACCGTGGGTGCTGTTGCAACCGCCTTAAGAGATGGAAACGAAATCATTGAGGAACTCTATGATAGGTTGGTTGGAAGGCATGCATTAGAAGATGTCTTGCATCCAGAGACTGGAGAGCTTATTGTCCATAAAAATGCTATGATTTTAGAAGAGGATGCAGAAAAAATTATTGCTGCAGGGATAGAAAAGGTTAAAATCCGAACCATCTTAAATTGTAATACAAGGCATGGAGTATGTGCAACATGTTATGGTAGAAACTTAGCTACAGGGGATCCTGTTCAAGTTGGGGAAGCAGTGGGAATTATAGCTGCCCAATCCATTGGAGAACCAGGAACTCAACTTACCATGAGAACATTCCACACTGGCGGGGTAGCCGGAGCTGATATAACCCAAGGTTTACCTAGGGTGGAGGAATTGTTTGAGGCCAGAAAACCAAAAGGTTTAGCTATTATAAGTGAAATAGCAGGAAGTGTTGAAATAGTAGAAAGTAAAAGGAAAAGAGAAGTTATTGTAAGGGATGGGGAAACAGAAAAGAAATACGAAATCCCCTATAGTTCTAGACTAAAGGTAAAACAAGGTGAAATTATAGAAGCTGGAGATGAAATTACAGAAGGCTCAGTTAATCCTCATGATATCTTGAAAATTAAAGGTGTAGAGGGTGTCGAAAACTATATTATAAAAGAGGTGCAACGGGTTTATCGTTTACAGGGTGTTGATATTAATGATAAACACATTGAGGTAATTGTCCGACAAATGCTAAGCAAGGCTAAAGTAGAGGATGCGGGCGATACTGACCTGCTACCCGGTTCATTGGAAAATACATTTACCTTAAGAAAAGTGAACGAAAAAACAAGGCTAGAAGGAAAGAAAGAAGCTGTTTACAAGGAAACTTTATTGGGCATTACAAAGGCTTCCTTAGCTACCGAATCCTTCCTATCAGCTGCTTCATTCCAAGAAACAACAAGAGTTTTGACGGAAGCTGCTATAAAGGGCAAGGAAGACTACCTGATAGGACTCAAGGAAAATGTGATTATTGGTAAATTGATTTCGGCGGGAACAGGCTTGAAAAGGTACAAAACTATTGCACTAAACACAGAAGAAGAATTAATTGATAATATGGAAGAAATCAAAGAAGAAGTGGTCGAATAGGTAGTCATAGACAAACTAAGATCCCACCATCTTTATAGGTGGTGGGGTTAAATTAATTGTTTTGCTGGCAGTATAATTAATTGGTCTAAATAATATGGCAGACATGATTTACAGGGGTCAATTTAAGAAAATATATAGAAAATGATTGCTTCCCTACTAGGTAGATATTACATTTTTTAGATGTATTTTCTTGCAAATAAATGGTTGACACTATTATTAACAAGTGATAATATGTTAGGGTATGTTAAATTGGAAGGTATTTCACATGAAAAAGTTGACTTTTTTACCTAGGAGATTGAAAATTCCCCTAGCATTTAAAAAAGGAGGATGCTTTTATGTTAGAAGCTTTGAAACAAGATAAGAAGGTCATTGGTATTAAACAAGTAAACAAGGCTTTAACCCAAGACCAGGCAAAGGTCCTATATTTGGCACAAGATGCAGAAATTCATCTAACACAAACATTGAAGAATATTGCCTTGGACAAGAATATAGAAATCATCTATATTGATTCCATGAGGGAACTTGGCAAAGCATGTGGTATTGATGTTAGCGCAGCAGCAGCAGCCATACTCAAATAACTTTGTGCATGCTAGTTCAAATAAGAACATTTTATCCCTTGGAGATAAATGTTTTTCTGTGTTTTGCTTTCTATATGGTATGAATATAGTCTAGATAATAAATGATATATATTGAGAAACCTAAACCACAATTAAGCTAAGCTGTCTTCTATTCTAATTGATGGCGGGTTTTGCTTAATTTTCTAGAGGAGTCATAATTCCTCGACAAAAGTATTGAATTACAGGATAAGCCCTTGTTGAAAAATTATTTATATGTACTTAACAATTATTGGAAGGAGGTGTAGTAGATGCCAACAATTAATCAGCTAGTACGAAAGGGTAGAAAACAGATTAAAGAACAGTCGGATGCTCCTGCTTTGCAAAAAGGCTTTAACTCCTTAAAAAGAATAGCAACTGATAAAAGTTCGCCCCAAAAGAGAGGGGTATGTACTTCTGTTAAAACAGTTACACCTAAAAAGCCTAACTCTGCCCTAAGAAAAGTTGCCAGGGTAAGACTTACAAATGGCATAGAGGTATCAGCTTATATCCCAGGTATTGGCCATAACCTTCAAGAACATAGTGTTGTTCTGATAAGGGGTGGTAGAATCAAGGACTTACCAGGGGTTAGATACCATATTGTTAGGGGAACATTAGATACAGCTGGTGTAGTAAACAGAATGCAATCTAGATCAAAGTACGGTGCAAAGAGACCTAAGACTAAATAAAAAAATCGTCGAAGCGATGATGCTTATATATAAGGGCATTAAAAGCACACGACGACAATCTTGTTTGGGTTGTCGAGTACCGATGAACAATTTCATTCATTGAGGAGGGAAGAAAGGTGCCAAGAAAAGGAAGTGTACCCAAAAGAGTGGTATTACCAGATCCCATATACGGTAGCAAAACTGTTACAAAACTAATTAATGGTATCATGCTTGATGGCAAAAAAGGAACATCCCAAAAGATAGTTTATGATGCTTTTGACATGATAAAAGATAGGACTGGTAATGAACCATTAGAAGTTTTTGAAAAGGCTATGAACAATATTATGCCTGTTTTGGAGGTTAAAGCTCGTCGTGTTGGCGGTGCAAACTACCAAGTACCGATTGAGGTAAGACCTGATAGGAGAGAAACCTTAGGCATTAGATGGTTGGTAAACTACTCTAGAAAAAGAGGAGAAAAGGGCATGATCGAAAGATTAGCCAAGGAAATTATGGATGCTGCTAATAATACAGGGGCATCTGTTAAGAAGAGGGAAGAAACTCATAAGATGGCAGAAGCTAATAAGGCTTTTGCTCATTACAGATGGTAAAAAGATGTTTAATATAGCATTACTTGGATATGCTAATCAATATTAGATGTAGACAACACTGTAAATGTTTCGTTTCCTAATGGAAGGAGGATCACAGTGGCTAGGCAGTTTCCACTAGAAAAGACAAGAAACATTGGTATTATGGCTCATATAGATGCCGGTAAGACAACAACAACAGAGAGAATATTGTTTTATGCCGGTAGGATAAGAAAACTCGGTGAAACCCATGAAGGTGCTTCACAGATGGATTGGATGGAACAGGAAAAAGAAAGAGGTATTACTATTACCTCCGCTGCTACAACTTGT
>CAZUTD010000162.1:0-4279 GCA_964623185.1 uncultured Clostridiaceae bacterium | reverse complement strand
CCGCGATAACTGCTGAGCTATTTATTTTGTTTCCTATTTTTATTGTGTAGCGGTACAGCCATTCCTTGGATACAATGGATAGGATTGCAATATATGCTGCCATAATTTCTGGCACCCTTACCACGGGTTGGCGCAAAATCTTATAGGACGCGAGCCCAATACCAAGACCCGTAACAATTAAAATAATAGCCAAAAATTTTGCTGTAATGGTTTCGGCCCGATGATGGCCATAGGGATGGTCTTCATCAGCAGGCTTATGGGCAATCTTTAAGCCTTGCAGCAAGACAATTGTTGCAAACAAATCGGAGGCTGAATGAAAGGCATCCGCTATTAGGGCAGTACTACCAGATAGGACACCAACAATGGCTTTAACTATAGTTAAAGAAACATTTATAATAATACTAATTGTAGAAGTTTTTTTCACTTCATCATAACGCAACTGGTCTTTCATAAGGCACCTTCCTCGTATAATATGTTTAGAAGCACTTTTTATTAAGTCTTCCAGACATATTATTATATTTTTATATTAAATATTATCGGAATACTATTACTAGTATATGCAAATACTTTTTAATATCGAAAGTTTTTTTGGGGGGGTAAATTTATGGTGAAGGTTATTAAGTTAGATCACTATAAAACTGCAAAACAAAGACAGTTAATTATAAAAATATATCAATTTTTAAACGAAAAATTGGACTGCCAACTAGATAATATTCTAGTTGACTTTGACAAATCATTTATTGATATATGCATTCAGTACGATTTCAATCCAATAAATGTAAGTTATTTTAGACTGCCTATTATTATTTTTATAGTAACAAGTTTTATTAAAAATAGCAATATTTGCAATTGCTTTCCTGATATATTAATTTTAGAAAATGAAGAAAATAAGCACATGTTTAAAAATACCCTAATAAAAGTTTTTGAAACTTTTGAGACAAAATATTCTGTCCACCCATATAGACATAGGGTAGAAAGGGAGATTTCATATATAATCGACATGGGCTTATTTAGGGTTTTGGAAATTACACCGATAAAATTCATATAAATTAATTGTGAGATAAGGGCTAAATTCCTATTAAGAGTGGAAAAGGCTCCTAGCTATATAGCTAGGAGCCTTTAATTTTTCAGGTATTAAACTTTTATTGATGGGTGAAAGTGAAATCCAAACTTTTAAAGGCAAGCCTATTCGAACAGCTTGGGGTAAAGTGTATCATTTAAGGCATGTCCCCCAACAAACCCGGGCAGATAGGGTCATCGCCCCTAGGGCATAGCTAAGAACGGGATTGTAGGAGGTGGCGACCTGTCATCCCGTTTGCATGGTGACATAGAGAATAATACAGTCTATTAATTTATGCATGTGGTGGGTTTTGTCATCCTGAATGAACATGAAGAATCTAGTTTTAGAGAATCTTATTAATCAAGAGGTAAAGGATTAATATTTAACCCCAAAACTAGGAGCGGTTTAAGGGTATTAAATACACTAATAATTCCGGGCAAATAGGGTCATCTGCCCTTACGACCCTTTGATATGATACATCCAAAGTAGACATAGTAATTAATTAAAATTACAAAACTATTTTGGATTGACAAAAATAGTTAAAAAATATATATTAAGTGATAAAGAGAAGGGGAGATGGTCTATGGGAACAAACCAGGGTATAAAGTATTTTGCAAAATTACTTTGGGTTCTTGGAGCCTTTGCTTGTATTTTGATAATAGCCACAGGATGCAGTAAATTGAAGGATAATAAAAGCCCAGATGGAGCCGAAAGTCCTGAGGAAACTAAGTATAAAAATTATGATTTAAACGAATTAAGATCTTTAGACTTTTCTTGCTCACATATGAGTAGGACAGAATGTTTCGACTTTTCAATTAGGGAGCAAGAGGGCAAGATATCTTTTTCTGCATGGTTTCATACAGAAGAAGGTGAAGAAATCAATTTGGAAGACATACCAGTAGATACCCAATATATGGATGAAATAAAAGGAATAGTAGGAGACTATAGTTTAAATAATGTAAAAATAGAACCTGAAAGTAAAAAAACTAAGAAAACAAAGGACGATTCCATAATTGTACATGATGCAACAACCTACAACTTTGATTTGTATTGGAAGGATGGGACAGTAAGCAAAATGGGTTATCCAGGGTCGGCAAGGGAAGAAATAGAAACATTCTTGAAAAATCTAGCAAAGACCTATGAAAAGAAAGAGGATGGATTTGGTAAATGATAGTAGACTTTCTTCTGTAGGAAGAAAAAACACCCTAAAAACTGATTATGATTAAAATTGGGGCATATGATGTAGAGATGTTGGATGAGGATTCCAATCTCGTAGTTAAACATAAAAGGTTATACGGAAAACAAAAAGAATCAATGATTAGTATTCCATACATATGAGTTAATGACAAAAAGGTCAACTAGCCTAAAATACACGGGTTTTTTTAATGAATTGCCAACAACATTGAAAATATTTCTTAAAAACTGTGATTATGAGTGCAAGAAAAGAACCCTGAAAGGTCTCATAGGTATTGAAGTAAGTTCAGGTATTAACAATGCAATAATCGATTTTGAAAAAGGAATTAAATGTGGAGCCAGAGATTCAGATGGAATATGGACAAGATATTTAAGATTAAATTTCGGAAATTTGGAAAAGTAGGATAATAATTATATAGGCATTATACAGACAAGGTATATCAGCTAGAAAGTTGAGATACCTTGTTTTTATTCAGGCATATTAAATACAAAAAAATAAACGCCATAGACTTAACTATGGTGTTTATCCTACTGGTGCCGTGGAAGGGAATCGAACCCCCACGATGTTGCCATCGGCAGATTTTGAGTCTGCTGCGTCTGCCTGTTCCGCCACCACGGCTTATTTACTACGAGAATTATATTATCATAATCTTGGTCCTGTGTCAATCTAGAAAAAAATACAAGTATAATTTGGGTCCAGACTCTGCTATAATTGTGCAATGACAACAATAAGGGCTTAGGACAAAAAGGGGGAGGCAATATGGATCCTGTTTCTCATGGACTTATTGGGCTGGCATCCTATAGTTTGGTGCATATGCCCACTATAAATAGTGCAGCTTGCCTGGGTGCTGTTATGGGTAGTATTGCCCCAGATTTCGATATTATTACAAGAATTAAGGGCGATTATATATATTTAAAACACCACAGGGTTGAAAGTCATTCTCTGCTGGGCATAGGTATGATTTCAGTAGTATTAACTATTTTGCTATCATTGGCCTACAAAGATTACTCCTATCAAAAAATCTTTTTATGGACCCTTATAGGTGGTCTATCCCATACCCTATTCGACTATTTGAATTCCTATGGTGTTGCCTTGCTGTATCCATTAAATGGGAAAAAGTATTCGCTTAACCTTTTGATGATTTATGATCCAGTTTTTCTAATTTTATGTTTATATATTATTAGGTATAAACCCAGGGAAATAGGTTCTTATCTGATTCTTTTAGTAGTTGCTTTTTTATACCTTTTGTATAGGTGGCTACAAAGAAGAAGGCTAGAAGATGGAATTTCTAACATGTATAAGGGCAATATTGAATCTGTTAGTGTAATGCCGGGAGGTTTTAACCTATTTAAATGGGATTATGTAGTAGATACTGGAAGCAATTATTTGGTGGGGCAAATAAACAGTATAACAAATTCTGTGCAAGTTGTTAGGGAATTTAAAAAGATAAGGTCCCCCATAATAGAAAAAACGCTTGAGGATAAACTAGGAATATATTTTAAAAATTTCACACCATTATATCATGTAGATTTAATTGAGGGTGAAAAAAATATTATTGTTAGAATGACGGATTTAAGGTATCGTATCAAGGATAAATTTAAGCACCATGCAAGTTTTTATTATGATGAAGATAAAAAATTAATACGGAGAATTTTTCAGCCCTTCAGTAAAAAAAATGTTATTGAAATAAAATAAAAATCGGTAAAAGGTGTACATACCGATTTTTTTTGTGGTAATATTGTGGTAGATTATAAATTTGGAACAAAATAAAATATATTTCGTCTAAAAGATTAGGGTGAGGGGAGTGAGTTTATTGCAACATGAAGAGGTTGCTCTGATAGAAAAAGCTAAGAATGGGGATGTTGAAAGTTTTGAATTATTGATAAATGTCTATCAGAAGAAGGCTTTTAATATAGCCTATCGCATGTTGGGAAACCTTGAGGATGCTAATGATGTAACCCAGGAGGCATTAGTTAAAGTTTATCGGTCAATTCATAATTTCAAGGGTAATAGTAGTTTTTCAA
>CAZUTD010000161.1:0-4287 GCA_964623185.1 uncultured Clostridiaceae bacterium | reverse complement strand
CCCAAAGGATAAATTTATCCATCCAAAAACAGGGGAAGAGATACTGGATGTTAATGGGAACTCAATCAAAACCTATGGTTCTAACATAGCAGTTGTGGATGATAAGACCATTTACATGATAGTCCCCAACCCAAAAGATAATTCAAAACCTTTCTTTATGAATGAATGGTTGGATGTAGAGGTAGTTAATCCAGACTTAGGAAAACATAAATTAACAAAAGCCTTTAAGTTTGTGGATGTGGCAAGGAAGCCCAAAATTACAGAAATATCTCCCATCCTAGGAGACTATAGGGGGGGTAATATTGTTCAAATAGATGGGCGCGATTTTATAGAGGGTGTTAAAGTTTATTTTGGTACAGAAGAAGCCCCAGTTTACAGGAGGAGCAATTTGGGACAAAGCTTGTGGGTCTATGTACCCCCTTATCCCAATAACCTTGGAGACAATAACCATGCCACAGTACCTGTTACCGTAATTAATCCGGACAAGGGGTCCGACACTAAATATGACGGTTATAAATATGTCAACCCGGGCTACACACCCAGGATTATAGAAATTAACCCCAAGAGCGGTAATACTGCCGGGGGAGACAGGGTCCTAATCTCAGGAGAAAACTTTAGGACAGTTATAGGGACGGTATATGATGAAAATGAATATAAGCCCAGTGTATATTTTGGGGGGATTAGGGTAGAACCTGAGGATGTTACCTTTGTCCGACCTCCTACTGACACAGAAGAGGGAGAAAAGGCAACGGACCTATTAGTGGTGGACAAGACTCCGCCAAATCCGCCAGGCAAGGTGGATGTAACTGTGATTAACTATGACGGAGCAACAGCTACATTAAAGGGTGGCTATGATTATATATCAAGAAAACCTGTTATAAGTCAAGTCCTTCCAAGGCAGGGAACTGTAGCTGGTGGAACAGAAATTACCATTGTGGGCAAGGATTTTGTAGAAAGAGGCCTCCATGTAGTCTTTGATAATGATATAGGAAAGCAAGATATTTTATCGGGACGGGCAACGGTAAAACTGGGAGATATTATTGTAAACTACGATGCCTTTGCTGATGGAGATAACCTAAGGGCCTATTATAAGAACTTTAACCATACAGACCTAGAGGAAAATTTATTGTGGAAGGGCAAATTACAGGATGACAGCTTTGAAATCTTTACCCTTCCCTGGAAAACGATAGGTCAGGATTGGGGCGAAAGTGACAAGACCAGCCTAGCCGATGAAAATGTTAAAATTGAATTAAAAGGCAGAGAACTCATAGTTACCAGAAGACTAGGGACTATCCAAAGAGTTGAAGGCACGGAGAGAATTGTCCTTAAAACACCACCAGGGGTGGCTGTGGGCAAAACAAAACTAACCGTTTATAACTATGATGGTACAAATGCTTCTGGAGACTTTACCTATACCAGCCCTTATAGGCCACCGGTCATTAATAAAATAATTCCGACAACTGATGTGGAGGTAGTAGATGTAGAGGGAATACCCAATGAGATTAGCCTGGCTGTAGGTTCGCCTGATGGAGGTTCTCCCTTAATTATCGAGGGTGAAAACTTCAGAACAGGGGTTAAGGTTTATATAGGGGACAAGGAAGCGGAAATCAGGAGCAAGAACCTGGAAGACACAGAACTTATTATAACCGTACCCCCAGCAGCTACAGGCACAGTAGGCCAATACCTACGAATTTTAGTAATAAATGAGGACGGGGGTTCCTTTTACGGTGACCAAATTCCAAAGGATAGCAACCGACGACCCTATTATTTTCAATATATTACAGAGGGAAGTAGTCCTACCATTAGCCTGGTAGATCCTAATAAGGGGCCTGTTTCGGGAGGCACGAAAATTGTAATCAAGGGGAACGAATTTAAGGATGAAGATTCCCTAGGCAGTAAAAAAGAAGTCAGGGTATTTATAGGAGGTATTCCGGTATCACAATCTGATGTGGAATATATCGACTATAATAATTTAGAAATTATAGCACCTGCTGGTAAAGTAGGTACCCAAACGGTAGAAATAGTAAACTACGACTATGGTAGGGCTATAGGGGTAGATGGCTTTACCTATATAAGCGAACCCAAGGTCCTATCAGTTAATCCGGCTAAAATCTTTACCAATGATACCCAAACAGAGATAACCATTACGGGTAATATGTTCATGCAGGGGGCAAAAGTAATCCTGGGCGGTGAGCTTGTCAGGGAAGAAAACATTGGACCGGGCATGGAAGTCAGAGGTACAGGGATTAGCGGAGTAGAAAATGGGATAAACAAAAAAACCGCTGTTGTGGGTGGATTAGAAGCCGCATCTGTTACCGTGGAAGATGAGAAAACTATAAAGGTTAAATTCCCCGAAGCATTTGATTTAAAACATAGTAAAATTATTATTATAAATCCTGATGGGGGTATATCTGATGAATACGATGATTTTAAACATGAAATCCCCATCCCAACCAAACCCTTAGTTCTGGAAGCAATCCCGGGCTACGAATCCACTGTGCAATTAATATGGTCAGATTCGGAGGCAGACTTATTAAATGCTGCCGATAAATATGAGGTTTATGGCAAACTATCTACCGACAAAAATTACACCTTTTTAGGAGATACCCAGGGAGCTGAATTTTTAGTAAGGGGATTAGAGCCAAGCACAAGATACGATTTTATGGTCAGGGCCCTGAACCGATACGGTAGTGCCTTGGAATTTGCGGAAGCAAGTGTTAGAACCCTAAACCCTAGGGAAGATGAAAAGTTAAAAGACAAATTAGAAGAACTAGAAAAAGCTGACGATAAACTAAAAAAAGAAGGTAAAGAAGAAGTAGTAAACGGGACCTTAGTAAAAACTATAGGCACAGAACAGATTTCTAGGGGAGTTTCTGCTTATACCATAGATTTTTCCCTAAGTAAATATAGGGGACATAACAAATTTGTTGTTGCTATACCAGTTTCCCTCCTATCTACTTTAAATAGAAATATTAACATTACAGATGGAAAAGCTAACTTTAGCTTTGACCCCAGAAGCCTTTATACCAGAGAGGTAATACAGGGGGCAGGGACAAATACTAACGATGCTTATGTAAGGGTGAGTTTTGAAAGGATTGTTGGCCAAGAAGCACAAAGCCTATATTCGGCTATATCACGAATCCAAAGAAGAGCATCAGATATATATGGCATAGACTTTGATTTACAGGTCGGCAAAAATATTACAACCATACGGCAAATGTTAAGAGGCGGAACTATGCTGATGAATTTCGATAGCAGGACCTATTCCAATGTGGATAGGAACAAGATATTTATAGGAAAATACAACCCAGCAAGGCATGAATTTACAAGACAGGCAGGAGGCAGTATGGCATCAACACAAGAACCGGCAAAGTTTGTGTTAATTGCTGATAGGTAGGACATTGGTATTGACAGATTTAATCGTAGGGAAGGATTCCTGTGTTGTTCCTGATGGTGGATATCATTTAAAGCAGGTTCCCCAAAAACCCCGGGCAGATAGGGTCATCTGCCCCTACGGCATAGCTAAGAACAGGATTGTAGGGGATGACGACCCTGTCATCCCGCTTGCATGGTGACACAGCATTTTGATATTATCGAAATTAATTGTAGGGGGTGACAACCCTGTCGCCCCGCCTATCAGGATAAAATAGAGAACTAATACAATTTATTACTGAACTTGTGCATGTAGTGGTCCTGTCATTCTGAACGAATGTGAAGAATCTTGCATTTAATGTTTCAAAAATCGAAAATAATAACCACCACAACTACCTGCTTTACTATCAAAGAATATTTGTTTGTTCTAAGAAAAAGGAGAGATCCCCATGAGTTTTTCCAAAAACAAGATAGCAATCCTATTACTAATGGTCTTTATTCTACAAATTATACCCCTTCAGTCCTTTGCTATAGACGGGTTAAGCCCCTATCCTACCTACGACGGATTATATAAGGGGGGAGACCTATACCAAACCCTAAGATTTAACGATATAGGAACCAATACAGATGCAAGGGCTGCAATCCAAGAAATTGCCGCCTTAACCCTGATGAGGGGTGCAAGCAATACAAGCTTTCAACCAAATAGGAATATCACCTATCTAGAGGCCCTAATAACCCTGGTCAAGGTAATAGGACAGGAAAAAGAAGCCCAAAGACAAGGTGAAGCACAGGCCCCCCAATCAGTCAGAGACATGATTATACTAAGCACAGTAGATAACTGGGGCAGGGGCTATTTGCAGGTGGCAAGGCAAAGTAACATAGTCACACCGCAAGAAGTCAATAAAATTACCGATT
>CAZUTD010000160.1:1264-4287 GCA_964623185.1 uncultured Clostridiaceae bacterium | reverse complement strand
CCCATTGTAGTCTAGAGCCAAATTTTTGTCCTTAATCAATTCTTCCATTGTATATTCATATCCCTTTACCTGTAGCAATTTTTTTACATTAATGTCTTCATAGGCCAATATTCTGCCATCTCCAGGTGAAATAAGGCTGCCTTCCATGCTACATATAGGCCGTGTCTCTCTTTTTAATTTTCTAACAAAAAAATCATTGAAATTTTTGTAATATGATAAATCAGCATTCTCTAATTCCCCAATATCAATATCTAATTCCTTAATAAATTTTTTTATCTTTCTTCTACTTAATGGCATGTCCTGGAACTTACCATAAATCCAAGAAAAGAACTTTCTCTTTATTAACATTTCCAGGGTCATATCCCCTTGAGCAGTTCCGTATACCCATTGTAGGGCCCTGTCACCCGCAACAATTTCCCTTTTCTTCTTACCAGTTTTCCTATCAATATAAACAATATCCATTCTTATCATTCCTATTTATTATTGTATGGTGAATTGTTTTCATCACCCGCAACAATACTTATATACAACAATAATATCACTATTCTAACAAAAATAATATAAAAAAATAAAATACACCTATATTAAATAGTTTTGTAAAAAACTTATTACTTCTTCAAAAGCCTTCCTTACCTGACAATCTTTCATATCGTAATCGAAATCATGTTCTAAGCCCTCAAGGACTATGAATTGATTCGCAACTTTTATTTGGTCCAGTTTTTCCTTGACTGATAATGATGCTTCCAAGGGTACATCCTTGTCCTCGGTACCATGTAATAAGATAGTTGGCGGATAATCCCATCCCATCCTGTAAATGGGTGAAAGTGCTCCTATTTTTTCAGGAAATAAGGCAGGGTTAAAACCACTTACCTCCTGTATCCAGCTTGCCTCCTGCCTACAATGCAAATAGTATAGCCAACGTTCCCTTCCACCTTCAGATATTACCTTGTTGTTAACATAATTATCAGCATCTTGTCTACTAATAATTGTTTTTTGCCTATAAAATGAACTGGGTTTATTTGCCCAATCAGCCAGCAAATCCCCATAACCGTAAAATGATACTATGGCCTTTGGCTTGTTTGCAAATGTTCCCGTCATTAGGGCTAGGTAAGCCCCAGCTGAACTACCAATAATCGCAAGCTTGTCTGTATCCATCTTATATTTTTTCTTGCATTCTATTCTTACCCAGTCCAGTGCATCCCCTATATCCCTGATAATTTCCCCTAATTTTGTTTCAGGTGCTAATCTATAATCAATAGAAACTATGTTAAACCCAGCATTGTTATAAAGTTTTGCCTGTTCCAAAAAAATATCCTTCCTACTACCTAATATCATCCCGCCCCCATGAATATAGATAATTACAGGGGCATTGTTTTTCTCGACCATATATAAGTCTGCCCTTATATCATGGCCCCCCACCCTCTTATAAATATCTGTTTTTTTTATTTTATCCACTAGTAAATACCCCCAATATATTTTACAAATCCTTATTGCAGGTTGCAAAAAGGTCTATAAATTTATTTACTATAATTAATACCACCCCAATTAATATCAAAACCTACCATGAATTTTTATTTCAAATATAAAATGCTTAATTACCCAGGTAAGAACCTAAATTTAAAAAACCTGCATTTTTTTTTAATTTGCAGGTTTTATCTGACTCTATAGGAAACTAGAAAATACTTCTCCAAAGCTTGTTAATCCCAAATAGGCTATTACTAGGATAGCGGCCCCCGTTAGATAGTTTTCCCAAGGCTTTGGTACATATTCAGCAAGCAAATTTTTCCTATTAACAACCCACAATACCAATATAGCCGAAATTGGTAAAAGCAGACCATTAGTGGCTTGGGCAAATAATATCCAGGCAAGAGGTCTTGAACCAAAAGCTGCTACATAAATAGGGCATGAAAATCCTTTTCTAGTACTCCCTTGGAAATTGTGGCATGGGTATGAGTATGGGCATTAATTAAATCCGGTATAACTAGCTTATTTGAACCATCGATAACCTTATCAAAGTCAAGGCCATGATTTTTAGGAATGCCAACATACTCTATACTCCTATTGTTAATTACAATATCCCCTTCTTCTAGGATATTATTTTGATTATCCCCGGTTATAATATAGGCATTTTTAATCAATATAGTCATAAATTTAATCTCCTCCCAAATATACTTAAAAGTTTTTCAGATATATTTATGTATATAAAACAAAATTCTTATTATAAATATTTTCATGGACAATTCCGGTGGACATGTTTTTTAAATTTATTCCCCGCAAGGACTGAAATTTATTTATAATTAGAATCCTTTGAAAAAATCATATAATATTGCTAACTAAATTTTGCCTATAGTCATGGCTCCTAATATATTAACCTATCCAAGTCCTTTTTATGTACCCTTTACGGTATAAATATGTAAAACAATAATGAGGATTTGGATGGAAGAAACCCCCACTTATTATGTAGTAGGGGTTTCTTACAAGTTTAGATTAGTAAACTAAATAACTATTTTGCCAGATTCTGCGACAATCTTTCCATTTTTAATAACATATAGACAGTTTGGTAATTCCATCACTGTTTGATACATTGATTTTGCATCAAATATGGCAATATCTGCCTTCTTTCCCTTGGATAAGCCATAGTCCTCTAACCTTAATGACTGGGCAGCATTACTTGTACCCATTTTATAAACTTCTGCTAACTCTTCATCTGATTTTACATTAATAAGTCTGGCCAAAAGTAACATCCTTTCAAGCAAACTGGAGTTTCCAAAGTAAACAAATTTATCCTGGTAGTTATCTGTACCTATGGAAACATTAACCCCTCCCTCTAAGAATTCACGGACACAGGTTAATTGAATCCGACTAGGTAGGACTGATATAGTTATACCCGCTTCCTTAACCTTTTTAATAGTTTCTTTTCTAATGTCCTCATCTACATGGGCTATACCCACAACATGGCCTGCAGCTACCCTGCCCTGGTAATTGTTTTCTATTGTCTTTTCAATTACATATGGTAGGGTAAA
>CAZUTD010000160.1:0-1254 GCA_964623185.1 uncultured Clostridiaceae bacterium | reverse complement strand
TCTTCGGGGGAGGAAGGCCAAACTGTCTTGTTAACATTCCCACCTATTATATCTATCCCGCGCTTTAATGCCTCAATTAAATACCTTTCATCTCCATTTTCAATGGTATCTGGTGTGTTGAACCAACCCTCCTGAGCAAAGGCAATTGTCTGTAGGTCAACAAGGTCTCTGGCCTCTTCCTTGGCTTGCAAGATACCATCAACAGCCCTCATCTCAACATAATCATCTGCTTCGACAAAACTCCTTATTGTAGTGATACCATTTACCACTGATAGTTTTATAAGCTCCAGGGCCCGTTCCTTTACATCTTCAACCGTCATTGCCCTCTTTATGTCCCTAGTATTTAATATTCTATCTCTTAATGATTGGCTATCATGGGAACCTTCCCTATCCTTAATTAAGGCTTTATCTAAATGGGCATGTGCATCCACAAGACCGGGAGATACAAATCTCCCCCCTACATCTATTTCTTTCACACCCTTATCCTTGGTGGCCTTGACTATATCAGTTATTCTTCCATCCTGAATTAATATGTCAACCAATCCATCATAGCCTAAAGCATTTGCATTTCTTATAATTAAATCTGCCACAAAACACCATCCTCTCCTAATAACTTCTTCTAGTTATAAACAACAGATAAAATCTTTTCCCTATATTATTTGCAAGAAATTAATTAAGATTCATCGCAAACAAACACTACATACTAATTAAACTTCTTGCCGAAGTATATACAAGGAATAACACTGTTAAAATACCTATTGCATTTACAAATAAGGAATTAGTGTGGTCCTTCATTATTGATTTCTTATTAGTTAAAACTAGTAAGACCCCCAAACTTATTGGACCTAAAAAGGCATTTACCATTTGCATTGCAACTATCAGTTCCACAGGCCTTGCTGCGAAGAATGCCATTAATGTTGCTAGACCCAAGAAAATAGTAGCCGTAACTTTAAATGGCATTTTCCTTACATCAGAATCCATACCTGTAAGCCCCGTAATTACCCATGTGCATGCCATTGTAAGGGGTATCACTGAAGATATACCTGCACTAAACAAACCCATCCCAAATATATATTTAGCTGCTGAGCCAAATAAGGGTTCCATTTGTAGACCCATCACTTCCGCTGAATTTACCTCTATACCCGACCCATACATTGATGCTGCACTTATAATAATCATTGCAGTTGTAAACATGGCCACTGGGGTTAATAATATATTATCGTTTCTCGCCTTGTCTAGATTTTCTATTCCCTG
>CAZUTD010000159.1:0-4383 GCA_964623185.1 uncultured Clostridiaceae bacterium | reverse complement strand
TATTTCTTGTAAGGCTGTTGACATCATTGTCATTAATAAATCTGCCCTTTATCATTTCAACATTTGTAATAACCTGGCTGTCTGCATTAGCTCCCACCAAAATAATATTCATGTATTTATCCTTTACCTGGATATTATTCCAATCTTCATAGAGGGGGGTAATGGCTTCCACCCCGTCTATTTTTTTAATGGCTTCTATGTCCCTGTCCTCTAAATAATCCCTAAGTTTCATTTCATCATATTTTTCCCAATTCATAAATAATAATAATCTATTTGTCCCAAATTGCTCCATACTCTTTTCAATCTGATATCTTCCCCCATTGCCTATAGCCGAAATTGCGACCACCGCAGATATCCCTATAATCATCCCTAGCATTGTCAAAAATGACCGCATCTTATTTGCAGTAATGGTGGAGAAAGCCAGCCGAATATTTTCTAATATTAACATGCCAATCCTTCCTTATCTCTATTTATCATCATTGATTAGGACCTTCATACCGTCCTCCATAGTCATAGAAGGATTGAGAACAAATACATCCCCTTCCTCTAAGCCACCTATAAGTTCTACATCAAAATCCGATTCTATACCAGTTTGAACTTCAACTTTATGTATAATATTATCTTTAACTTTAAATATAACCTTAGCCCCGTTAGTTTCTGTAAGAATAGCATCAAAGGGTACTGTTAAAACCCCCTCCTCTTCCTGGCTTATGATTTTTGTCTTGACAGAAAATCCCGGTTTTAATAAGTTATCGCTTTCCTCAACTTTAATATCAACATAAACTACCGTTTCATTAGTTTGCCCGCTTGTCATGGCTTTTGCTACCGGGGCTATTTTCTCAACAAAACCTTTAAAAACCTTACCCCTCACAGCATCGGTCTCTATTTCCACTTCCTGACCCACTGCAACCTTACCAATATCGTATTCATTTACATAAATACCTATGGATAAATCCTCAATATTAGAAATAACAAAACTGGGATTAGTAGTATTAACAAAACTTCCCTCTTCGACATGTATAGCTGTAACAACCCCATTAATTGAGCTAACAATTTTTCCTTCTTGTTTTTCAATTCTTTTTTCAATTTCCGCAATTTCTAGTTCCGTAATTGCTATATTTTTCTTCATTTTTTCAATATCCAGTTTGAATGTCTCCAAATTAACTTCTGCTTCCTTATAATTTCTTAGGGCCTCCTCATAAGCCCTTTCATTATTCTTTTGTTCTTGCTGAGAAATGGCACCATGTTCAAATAATTTATTTGACCTATCTAAATTTTCTTTAGCATCTTCCATTATAGCTAGGCTGCTTTCCAGCCGGTGGTTCCGCCCCACTTCTTCTCCCTGGTAATCCTTTTCCAAGTCAATTTTATTCATTGCTAAGACTTGTTTTTTTATCTCCAATTGTATCTCCAAATCTTCTCCATCTAATAAGGCCAATACTTGACCAGCGGTTACATAATCCCCTTCTTCCACCTCTATAGATAGGACTTTTGCACTACTTTCAGCATATATTGTTTGTTTTTCTACTTCTTCTAAAACTCCGTTTGCCGGAACTGTTACGGTTATATTTCCCCTTTCTAGGGTCATCACATCAACCGCAATCCCGTTTCCCTTGCCCCTTATACCACTGACAATTTTTATCCCCACGATAAAGACTGTTAATACCAGAAACGCTAGAATTATAAAAGTTTTTTTCTTGATTTTTTTCTTTGCCATTTAATATCCCCCTATATGTCCTTCCACATAATTAAAGCATCTTCACAGTTATCGCTATAATAACCATGTCTAATACCACATATCAGAAATCCTAGTTTTTGATACAGGTTTTGTGCTATAAGATTTGTTTTTCTTACCTCCAAAGTAATTCGCTCCACCTCTTTTAGGGAGGCTTCATTTATCAAAGCCCTAGTAATCGTCTCTCCCGCACCCCTGCCCTGAAAATCTGGCCTAATAGCTATATTAGTTATATGGCCCTCATCAATTATTAACCACATACCGCCATAACCAACTACTTGACCATTTATTTCAGCTACCAGGTATAATGCTAACTTATTTCCCCCTAACTCATGTTCAAATGCCCCCCTAGTCCAAGGGATGGGAAAACACAATTTTTCAATCTCTATAACAGAAGCTATATCTTTTTTTGTCATTTTTCTTATCACTATTTTATTCATCTTGTCCTAACCTCATTTATTTTTCATGGCCATTCTTTCTTCCCATTGTTTTTCAGCCTGGGATTTTCTCATGTAAATAGGCAATATATCCGATGGATTGGAAAGTTCCCCCAAGACTGCCTTTCGTCTGACTAATTCTGCTATAGAAGAAGCCCTAGGCATGGTTACTATTGAAGGCGGAAATACTGCCCTTTCTCCCATCTCTTCCTGGATAAGATTTTTGAATTTTTCTACCCCATCTCCAATAAAAATTATTTCCTCATCTCTCTTTTTAACCTCCCCCAACCAGTCCTCTATCGGTACTACAATATCATTTACTAGACTAGTTAAGGCCATTTCTTGCCACCCATATAAGCCAGTATAAACTAAATTCCGCTGTGCATCAATCATGGGGCAGATTAGGGATTTGCAATAAACTAGATTAAATGCCAAGCCCTCCAAAGTTGAAATCCCAATCACTGGTTTATCTAAGGCCTGGGCCATGGCCTTAATAGTGGCCAAACCAATACGGATTCCCGTAAAAGAACCCGGGCCTACAGTCACACCAAAGACATCAATATCTTTAGGACTTAATTCACAACTTTCTAAAATTTCCTTTAGAATGGGCATTAACTTTTGCGAATGTGTTTTCTTATGGTTCAGGATGTATTCCGCCATCAGTTTTTCCCCATCCATAACTGCTACAGTCGCCACAATGGACGAGGTGTCCAATGCTAATATTTTCATTATGATAACAGCTCCTCCAGTTTTTCCTTATAATAATTACCCCTTGCAGTGAAACAAAGTTCCCGTTTGCCTTCACCAAGGTATTTAATATGTATTTCAATATAATTTTCGGGCAATAATTCCCTTATAATTTCCGCCCACTCAATTACACATATTCCCTTGCCATAAAAATATTCTTCATAGGGAATGTCCTCCATCTCCCTTATATCCTCTATACGGTACACATCAAAGTGGTAGACCGGGATCCGTCCCTCATATTCTTGAAGAATGGTAAAGGTGGGGCTAGTAACATCATCCTCTACCCCTAAACCACTAGCAATGGCCTTGGTAAAAGTAGTTTTACCTGTACCCAAATCCCCTATTAAACATATTATATCTCCTGGGCAAGATAAACAAGCAAGTTTCTTTCCTATTTTCATCGTTTCCTTTTCATTAAAAACCCTGATGCAGTCCAATTTAAACCACCCACTTTATTGTTTTTTGATTTATTTTGATTATGATTAATTTTCCTATTATTCATACTCTATTTTAACATAGGAGGATTTTTTGTCTATAATACAAAAAAAAACCAGCACCCTCATTTACAATAAAGAGGTGTGCCGGATAATTAAATCAAATTTTATTTTAAAAGATGCGATACTTTTTTGTATATTAAAACCGTTGCTATGGATATTAATGAACCCTTAAAGATATTAAAGGGAGTAATCCCATATAGGACTAGACTTGGTACATCTACTATCTTGCTATTTATTACAGTTCCCATCCTTACAATCGCATCAATAGGCATCAATTTCGTATAAAAAGGAATTATTAAATAAGTATTAGATAGGGTTCCTGCTATTGTCATGGAAATGGTACCTACTATCACGCCAATTATAGCGTGGACTTTATCCTTTTTTAAATGATAAATCATAGCAGCGGGCACTACATGGGATGTTCCGATAATAAAATTAGAAAGTTCGCCCACCCCACCAGTAGAAGTTTGGATTAAAAAGTGCAGGATATTTTTTATCAGTACAATCAACATTCCTGCCACAGGTCCTAGGGCAAAACCACCAATTAATGCCGGTACCTCAGCCACATCAATCTTTAAAAATCCTGGAAATATGGGCAGTGGAAAATGAATAAACATTAAAATATAGGACACCACCCCTAATACCGATATTTTTAACAAGGTGTTGGTAGTTAAAACTTTTGTCTGCTTTAAATTCATTGTTTTGTCAGCGTTTTGCATAAATCATGCCTCCCCAAATATATTTTTGTAATAAGCTCGGGAGAAAACTCAGTTTTCTATTTTGTGAAATAATAAGAATTAAAAATACCCGAAGAATAAATTCCTCGGGCATTTAATAAACATGTCAAATATAACATTTCACATCTTCTCCCATCCAGACTTTACTGTCGGTACTGGAGTTTCACCAGTTCAATCAACCCTAAGGTTGAGTCACGGACTTTAACCGCCGGTCGGGAATTACACCCTGC
>CAZUTD010000158.1:0-4404 GCA_964623185.1 uncultured Clostridiaceae bacterium | reverse complement strand
TTTAAATTATTATTCAGCTTCGTCGAGTGAAGTGCAGGACAAAATCTTGCAGATATTATTACAAACCACCTTCCTAATCTTAATATTGAGGTGGGGGAACTAGGAGATGAAAATTTAGAGAGGGCAGTTAAAAAAGCTGATGTCCTAGTAAACAGTACGCCCCTAGGTATGTATTCTATGAGGGATGAGACCATTGTTAAAAACGAAGAAATCCTAGCTTCAAATTTAGTAGTTTCTGATTTAATCTATAATCCCGCAAAAACTAAATTATTGCACCAGGCTCAAAATAGGAAATGTAAAACCATCAACGGTTTAGGGATGCTGGTTGGCCAGGCTGCAATAGCTTTTGAATTATGGACAGGGCTTCCCATGCCCACAGATTATATAATGAAAACAGTTTTCTGATGCCCCAAACTTTTGGAAGGAGTGACATAATTGATTAGCATAAAAAATGAAAGTAATAATCCGTATTTTAACCTTGCCCTAGAGGAATATGTCCTCAAATACCTTGATCCCAAAGAGGATTATGTAATCCTATGGCAAAATGAACCTTCTATAATTATCGGTAGGAACCAAAACACCATAGGAGAAATCAATACTGCTTATGTGAAGGAAAACAATGTAAATGTTGTCCGCCGTTTATCTGGTGGCGGTGCTGTTTACCACGATTTGGGCAACTTAAATTTTACCTTTATAATAACAAGGGAAGATGACGGAGATATCAACAATTTTGAAAAGTTTACAAAACCTGTTATCAAGGCTTTAAAAAAGTTTGGTATAAGGGCTGAACTCTCGGGACGAAATGACATTGTTATTGATGGAAAGAAGTTTTCCGGCAATGCCCAATATTTTTATAAAAAACGCCTATTACACCATGGTACAATCCTATTTAATTCTGATTTGACCCTTGTCCAAGAGGCCTTAAATGTAAAACAGGATAAAATTGAATCAAAGGGTATTAAATCAGTCAAGAGCAGGGTTACAAATATCTATCCCTATCTTGCAGAAAAAATTGATATTCATGAGTTTAAACAAACATTATTAGATTATTTATTAGAAGATGAAAAAAGCAGAAATGAATATATACTAACAGAAGCTGATTTAAGTAAAATACAGGCCCTGATGGAGGAAAGGTACTCAAAATGGGAGTGGAACTATGGGGAATCACCCAGGTATAGGATTCAGAAATCCAGGCGGTTTCCATGGGGTGGAATTGAAATTGGCCTAAGGGTTGTGGATGGACTTATTGAGGATGCTAGTATTTTTGGGGATTTTTTCAGCGAGAGGGATATAAGTGACCTGATAGATAAACTCAAGGGAATTAAGTACGAGGAAAGTGAAATAGAAAAAGTAATCAATGAATTGGATATGACAGCTTTTTTTAAGGGTATTGAAGAGGAAGATTTTTTAAAATGTGTTTTTCATTAAAAAAGATATGGAGAGACGAAGTTGTTGGCGGCGGGCCGGACTTTGTCTCTTTTTCTTTGGGCAAATGGATTGAATGGGGGAAATAAATAGGATAAGATAGACTAAGAAAGAAATAGGTTGAAGGGGGCAACAAATTTATGAACTTATCACATTTGAATGAAATGCAATGTAAAGCAGTGGTACATACACAGGGACCACTTTTAATATTAGCAGGTGCCGGAAGCGGAAAAACAAGGGTACTTACCCAACGGATCGCTTACTTGGTTGGGGAGGAAGATATTTCTCCCTACAATATCTTGGCTATTACTTTTACCAATAAGGCTGCTAGGGAAATGAAGGAAAGATTAGAAAGATTGATGGGGGACAAGTCTAAGGATTTATGGGTCAGCACCTTTCACTCGGCCTGTGTTAGGATTTTGAGAAGGGACATTGACAAGATTGGCTACCAAAAGAATTTTGTTATTTATGATACTGCGGACCAACAGACAGTAATAAAAGAATGCTTGGCAAAACTTAATTTGGATGAAAAATATTTTAACTATAGGTCAGTATTGGCAACTATAGGTAGGGCTAAGGACCAATTAATCGGACCGGATGAATATATAAAAACTTATGGTGACGATTTTAGAAATACTAAAATTGGGGAAATCTATACTATGTATCAAAAAACACTCAGGGCTAATAATGCCCTGGATTTTGACGATTTAATTATGAAAACGGTGATGTTATTTCAACAGAATCCTATGGAACTCAGACATTATCAAAATAAATTCAAATATATTCTTGTAGATGAATTTCAAGACACCAACATGGCACAATATACGCTGGTAAGCATGCTGGCACATGGCCACCAAAATCTTTGTGTGGTGGGAGACGATGACCAATCAATTTACGGGTGGAGGGGGGCAGATATTCAAAACATCTTGGGTTTTGAAAAGGATTTTCCCAATGCCAAGGTAATTAAATTGGAAAGGAATTATCGGTCGACTAAAAACATCTTAGAAGCTGCTCATCATGTAGTTCATAACAATGTCGGTAGGAAGGATAAAAAGCTTTGGACTGATAAGGAAAAAGGCGATATTATCGAATATTACAAGGCAAACAATGAGTACGATGAGGCTGCTTATATTGTCCAGCAAATAGAAAAGATTAGAAAAGAAAAAAACAAACAATATTCAGATTTTGCAGTTTTATACAGGACAAATGCCCAGTCCCGTGTGTTTGAGGAGGCAATGATGAAGGGGGATATTCCCTATAAGATAGTAGCAGGTGTTAGGTTTTATGATAGAAGGGAAATTAAGGATATTTTAGCATATTTAAAAACCCTTGATAATCCGGTAGATGATGTGGGTGTAAAAAGGATTATTAATGTTCCTAAAAGGGGAATAGGTCAAAGAACTGTCGAAAAGATTGAAGAATATAGTGATCAATTGGGAATAGATTTCTTCCAGGGATTATTAGATATTCAAAAGATTGCGGATATATCTGCCAGGGCAAAAAACCAGATTCAAAGATTTACCGATCTTGTCATAGATTTGCGCCAAAGAAGGGAAGAACTATCTGTTACGGAAATTGTAGAGGAAATATACGACAAAACTGGCTATATAAATGTTCTGCTAGACGAAAATAGCATAGAAGCCACAACTCGTATCGAAAACCTCCAGGAGTTTATATCACTTACACTAGATTTTGATGAGAATGCAGAAGAAAAAACATTGGAAGAATTCCTTGCACGAACTTCCCTAGAAACTTCTATGGATGCAGTAGAGGAGGACAATGCAGTTATTTTAATGACTCTGCATAGTGCCAAGGGTCTGGAATTCCCCATAGTATTTATGCCTGGAATGGAAGAGGGGATTTTCCCATCCTATATGGCCCTACAGGAAAAAAACGAAGAAGAGGAAAGAAGGCTTTGCTATGTGGGTATAACTAGGGCAATGGAAAACCTATATATGACCCATGCTATGACGAGGACCCTATACGGTAGAACAAATTGCAATCCATGCTCTAGGTTTTTAGAGGAAATTCCTCAGACCTTAATAAACAGGCAAGCCTCCTATGATAGGAAAAAGGAAGTCAGAAAAATGCAAACATCGCCACTTTTTTCTGGCGGCTTATATAGCAGGAAACCGCAAGATACAATGGACAAAAATCCTATAAAAAACTCCGCAGGGGTAGGGAATAAGGTAGAACATCCAAAATTTGGTGAAGGCATTGTAGTATCTGTTGATAAGGATATACTAACTATTGCTTTTCCCAATTCGGGCGTAAAGAAGATTTCTTCAACCTTTACTGCCATGAAGGTAATAAAATAAATAAAAGTTTTGAGAGGAAAATTTTATGGAAAAATTAGAGAGAATGAAAGAATTAGTAAAACTTTTAAATGAATACAGTTACCAATACTATGTTCTGGACAATCCTTTAATAAGTGATAAAGAATATGATATTCTCTATGATGAACTATTGGCCTTGGAGGGTAAGACCAAGGAAATTTTGCCGGATTCGCCCACCTTAAGGGTCGGGGGCCAACCTCTGAAAGGTTTTACCACCCATAGGCATCTTGCACCATTATGGAGCCTGGATAAGGCACAAACTGATGGGGAATTAAAAGCATGGGATAGCCGGGTAAGAAGAAACCTAGGACAGGATATAGACCTGGAATATGTTATAGAATATAAATTTGATGGCCTAACCATTAACCTAACTTATGAAGGGGGCCAATTGCTACAAGCTGCTACAAGGGGAAATGGAATTACAGGGGAAGCAATCCTAGAGCAGGTAAAAACAATTAAGTCCATCCCCCTATCTATTGATTTTTTGGGGAAACTGGAGGTTCAGGGTGAGGGGCTAATGGCTTTGTCAGTATTAGAAAAGTATAATAAAACAGCCGTAGAACCCTTAAAGAATGCCAGGAATGCAGCAGCTGGAGCTCTAAGTGCTGGAGTAGGTGCTGGCATAAGTTCAGCACTTGTTAGT
>CAZUTD010000157.1:0-4526 GCA_964623185.1 uncultured Clostridiaceae bacterium | reverse complement strand
TGGATTATTACATTTAGGTTACATTTTCAACCTGGTCAAAATATAATTTATAATAGGGGCTACTTGCAATGAGTGGAGAAGGGAAGAATAAAAAGGCCTCCAAAGAAATAATATAATCTAATGAAATTATTTCCCTTGAAGGCATGATAATTTAAAATTAAATCTTTCATACAGGTTTATTATTTTATTTTATTTAAAAAGCCCTTGATACTATCATTATAATCAATCCTAATCCTTTTTAAGTCGTAGATTCCTTGTAGCCTGTTAGCTTTTCCATAGCTGGTTCTTACTGCAGTTTTATAGCCCAAATTTTTCAATATTTGCTTTGAGGCATTGGTTGCCCCGCCAAATGGATGGCAAAAATGTTCAACCTTGCCACCGATTGCATCTTCTAAGAAGCTCTTTGATTCTTTATATTGTTGTGTTAATACTGTATTGTTATTGCTTCTGGCATCAATATGGTCGACCGTGTGGCTCCCTATTTCCATACCCTCTTCATACATTTTCCTTAAGCCCTCTTTGGTTTGAACCTGGTTTGTCCCAACAGTGGATGTTATTATATAAAAGGTCCCTGTTTGGCCCCTTTTAGCCAACTCTTTTAAAACAAAATTATAATGTGATACATAACCGTCATCAAATGTCAGGACTATGGGTTTATTGGGCAGGGGAAGATTGTTTGTCCAATGCTGGTAAACTTCCTCCATAGTTACTGTATTATAGCCCTCTTTTATTAGGCTATCTAGTTGTTTCTTAAAATTTTCCTGGCTCACATATAATCCTGTAGGCCCATTCTTAGGCAGGAGGTTTATTTCATGGTACATCAAAACTGGTATATTGGCTATTAGTTCATATGTAGGCCTAGTAGGGAATTGGGGGTTATTAACCCTGTCAAAAATATCTATTAGGTCATCTCCGGTTAGTATTTTATCCGGATATACCATTCCATTTTGGTCAGTTTTTATAATGCCCTCGCTATATAGTTTTAAAATGCTTGGGTTTGAACTATCATTAATTACTGACCTATAGTAAGCATAATTATCATAAGTTATATTCAAATCGGCAAGTATAGTATCAGCTATTTTATTCAGGCTAGGTGATTCAAGCTCAGCTAAAATATCCATTGCCTTTTTTTCAGATGAATTAGCAGGACTATACGATGACCTGTAATTGTTTAAGGCGTTGAACAAATTTATTAACTCATCCCTGGTCAGTGCCTTATCCACATTTGACATGGCATTTACATCAGCGTTTAAAATGCTCTCACTATATAATTTTTGAACATTATGATTTAAATTGTGGGCATCTGTGTTAGCCAGTATTATGCCCCTTATCTTATTAAGGATGGCAGGATCAATCCTTGTGGGAACATCTAATGTTTCTTCCTGGGCAAAATGTGAATCTTCCTGTATTTGTGGAATTATATCCTTATTTTCATTTAAATTAGATAGGCCAATATCATCTGCAAATATCGTGCTTGTAAACAATGCTGTAATCAGGATTAACAATAAAAAAACTTTCTTTTTCATAGGGAAACTCCTTTGACTCTTATTATAGTTTTATTCAATATTAAATAATTTTCTAGCATTGGCATTTGTTTGTTCTGCCACCTCTTCCAAGGATATTCCTTTTAAGTCGGCAATTTTTTCAGCTATGTATTGAACATAAGCAGGTTGGTTTCGCTTTCCCCTATAGGGCACGGGTGTCAGGTAAGGAGAATCAGTTTCGATTAATAGCCATTCTAGGGGTATTTCTTTGGCAACCTTATGGGATTTGACGGCATTTTTAAATGTGATAGGACCAGCAAGGGAGATATAAATTCCCCTTTTAACATATTCTTTTGCTAACTCAAGACTACCGGAATAGCAATGCATTACACAGCCAAATTCTTCAGCCTTGTTTTCTTTTAGAATATCAAAAACTTCCCCGTCAGCATCCCGGGCATGGATAATAATAGGTAATTTCAACGATTTGGATAGGTCTATCTGTTTTCTAAACCATTTTCGTTGCATATCTTTGGGTGAGTGATTATAATAAAAGTCCAAACCTATCTCACCTATGGCAACCACCTTTTCTCTGTTTGTAAGGGACTTGATGACAGCAAGTGTGTTCTCATCCATATCTTTTACATCATGGGGGTGGACCCCGACTGCGGCATAAACCATATCATATTTTTCCGATAAATTAACAGCTTTGATAGATGAATTTAAATCTGCACCTGGATTGACAATATATTCTATACCTTGGTCCCTAGCCTGGCTTATAACCTCATCTATGTCCTTATAAAGACGGTTATCATCCAGGTGGGCATGGCTGTCAAACAACATAAAAATCCTCCTTATAAACTAAATTTCTTAAAATTAACTTGCATTCAATAATAAATCCTTTTATTTTTCCTCTTTTTACTATATCATATTATTTGTGGATTATACATATTTTATAGATAGACATAATAGAATAATAGGTTTATCTATTAAGTTAGAAATAGTATAGTATAAGTTGAGTTAAAATAAAAATGTCAGTTGGAATTTTTACTAGGGGAATAATGTCTCCCATAAGTTAACATATGATGGGTGGAGGCCAGGATAAGGGTTATCCCAGGATTAATTATAAAATAAGGCTTGAGTATCTAATAGAAGAAATGATAAACTTAAGAAATAAACATATTGCTAGAGGGTATGAATGGGGGGAATATGAAAGAGAATGAAAATATATATTGAGGAAAACTATGAAGATATGAGCAAGAGGGCTGCAGGTATTGTGGCAGATCAAATTGCCTCAAATCCCAAAACCGTATTAGGTTTAGCTACAGGCAGCACCATTATTGGAATGTATAAGGACCTAGTAGAAAGGTTTAAAAGAAAGGAAATTGATTTTTCTAATGTTACAACTTTTAACCTAGATGAATATTATAAGTTGGAAAGGAATAACAAAAGCAGTTACTATACCTATATGATGGAGAATTTTTTTGAACATATAAATGTGCCAATGGAACAAGTTCATATTCCTAACGGGATAACAGAAAATATCTATCAAGATTGTCTCCAATATGAACAGAAAATAGCTCATGCAGGCGGCATTGACTTGCAAGTGTTGGGTATAGGTGCTAACGGCCATATTGGTTTTAATGAGCCCTCCCATAAGCTTGATATTATAACCCACCTAGTAAGCCTAACCCAGGAAACAATCAGGGACAACAGTCGTTTTTTTGAGAGCAAGGATGATGTGCCAACTAGGGCCATAACTATGGGCATGGGTACCATAATGAGGGCAAGGAAAATTATCCTATTAGCCAATGGGGAAAATAAGGCAGAGGCTATAAAAAACATGACAAATGGATATATAAATACTCAATTTCCCTCATCTATCCTCCAGGTACATCGGGATATGACATTGATTCTTGACAGGGGAGCGGCATCACTAATAAAGGCAGAATAAAAACAAGCACTTATATAATTTTAAGTGCCTGTTTTATCTTCTTTTATTTTACTTTATAAATCCAACCTTCGGGAGCTTGAACATCACCAAACTGAATGCCGCAGAGAGTATCATAAAGTTTTTTTGTAATAGGGCCTACCTCTGTTTCACTATGGAAAACATGGAGGTTACCCTTGTATTCGATACCACCAATAGGAGATATTACCGCCGCGGTACCACAGGCCCCGGCTTCTTTAAATTCACCTAAATTATCTACAAAGACATCTCTTTCTTCCACCTTCAAATTCAAATATTCCTTTGCTATATGCATAAGTGAATATTTGGTGATACTCGGAAGAATGGAAGGGGATGTAGGCGTTACAAAGACATCATCTTCTGTAATACCAAAGAAATTAGCTGCTCCAACTTCTTCAATTTTTGTATGGGTTAAGGGGTCTAAGTAAATACAATCTGCAAAACCTTCTTTAACAGCTAAGGAATTGGGGTATAGGCTACCAGCATAGTTTCCGCCAACCTTTGCAGCACCAGTTCCGTAGGGAGCAGCACGGTCATATTCAGAAACTGTGAAATTTACTGGAGTCATTCCGCCTTTAAAATATGGACCCACCGGCATACAGAAAACAGAGAAAATATACTCAGGTGCTGGTCTAACACCTATATTATCCCCAACCCCTATCATAAAGGGTCTCAAATATAAGGTAGCACCGGTACCGTGGGGTGGCATATAGGCCATGTTGGCTTTGACAACCTGAACACAGGCATCGATAAACTTATCTACTGGTACTTCCGGCATCATAATTCGTCTACAACTGTTTTGCATCCGTTTAGCATTCTCGTCTGGTCTAAACAGCTGTACAGAGCCATCTTTTGTGCTATAGGCCTTCATGCCCTCAAAACACTGCTGGCCATAATGGAGTGCTGTGGATCCTTCGCTCATGGTGAGCTGATTATCCTCTACCAATTCACCTTGGTCCCATTGGCCATCTTTCCATCGTGAAACATAACGCAGGTCAGTTTTAATATAACTAAAACCCAATTTAGCCCAGTCAATATTAACATCTCTACTCATAAAATCCCTCCATCACTTAATA
>CAZUTD010000156.1:0-4555 GCA_964623185.1 uncultured Clostridiaceae bacterium | reverse complement strand
TATTAGCCTGTGTGCTTATATGAATCTCCATAGTCGGTATAATTTCCCGAACAATACTGAATGTGCCTGGATCTGATACTATGATAGCATCTACACCAAGCCTCTCGATTTCAATAAGATATTCAGGCAAATCTTGGAGGTCTATATTATGTGGTATAATATTTGCAGTAATGTACACTCTTACGCCGTATCTATGAGCAAAATCAATACCCTCTTTTAAATCGCCCAAGGTAAAATTTTTGGCAGCTGCCCTCATACCAAATATTTGCCCACCCAAATAAACGGCATCGGCGCCATAAATTACGGCGATTTTTAAACGCTCTAAATCCCCTGCAGGAGCTAACAACTCAATCTTATCCATTTGTACAAACCTCCGACCCCTTATAGCTGATGGCAACCCCATCACCTATTGGTATAATAGATGTATCTAGCTCTGGATGATTACATATGTAGGATAAATAATCTCTCATTCTATTTACTATAGTTCTTTTCCTTCTTATCACTAAACTATCATTAGCAACCATACCCTGAAATAGGATGTTATCAGATATTAATACGCCGCCACATTTTAGTAAATGTATAGATTTTTCAACCATATCCCTATAATGGCCCTTTGCACCGTCCAAAAATATTAAATCATATTTTTGGGTTAAAAATGTTAAAACTTCCTGAGCATCACCAATGATAACTCGTATGTTATTGCTGAGGTCAGCTGCCCCTATATTTAGCAAGGCCTCATTAGCCCTTTGGTCATTTCTTTCTATAGTAGTAACATGTCCACCCCTACCCGCCGCCTTACATAATAAAATTGAAGAATAGCCTATGGCAGTGCCTATTTCTAAAATTTTTTTACTAGCAGATATCTTTGTTATAATATTTAGAAATGATGCTACCTCTGGATGGATTATGGGTATGTTATCTTCCCTTGCTTTAGTAGCTATCATATTTAAGACTCCTGTTTCATTGGGTAACAAATCCCTTATAAAACTCTCTATATATGGTGCTGTAATATTACCCATTTTCTATTTCTCCTTTTAAAAAGCCTGTGTTTCTTTGCTAGCATGAATTTACTATGAACAATATCTATTCAAACAATAATCCCCTGCTATGGCAAGCAAGTAGTTGGTAACATTAAGACAATCCTACAAAACATCTTTAAGCAGGTGCAAACTTTGGATATATAGAAAAAACAACATTACAGTATTTCAAATTTATACCTCCATAATGACAGGTAAAATCATAGGTCTTCTTTTAGTTTTTTGATATAAGAAGCCTTTTAAAACATCCCTTATTGTGCCCTTTAAAATAGACCATTCTCTTTCGTTTTGTTGCTCACATATATCCAGTGCTTCCTTGACCATTTGCTTTGCCTCATCGATTAAATCTTCGGATTCTCTCACATAAACGAAACCTCTAGAAATAATATCAGGACCAGCAATTACTTTACCGTCCTCTTTTGATATTGTAACAACGATTACCATCAAGCCATCCTCTGCCAAATGTTTCCGGTCTCTCAAAACTATATTGCCAACATCACCTACACCTAATCCATCAACCAATATTTGACCAGAAGGCACATTGCCTGCTATTTTTGCATAATCCTTAGTTATTTCAACAACATTGCCATTGTCAAGCGTAAAAATACATTCCTTATCCATACCTAGATTTTCAGCTAATTTGGCATGTTGTCTTAGGTGTCTATATTCGCCATGAACCGGTATGAAATATTTGGGGTTAGCCAAACGGTGCATTAGTTTTAATTCCTCCTGGCAAGCATGGCCAGATACATGAACATCCGCTAAGCTTTCATATATTACATCTGCACCTTTTTCAAATAATTGGTTAATTACACGGCTCACCAGTTTCTCATTTCCGGGAATCGGAGTTGCTGATATTATAACAGTGTCTCCAGTTCGAATATCCAGTTTTCTATGCTCCGATGTAGCCATTCTTGACAGACCTGCCATTGTCTCCCCCTGACTACCAGTAGTTATAATTACAATTTCATCATCCTCATACTGATCAACACTGTTTACATCTATGATTAAACCTTCGGGTATAATCAACCTTTTTAATTCTTGAGCAACCGAAACAACATTCTCCATGCTTCTACCAGATATCACTATTCTTCTACCATATTTATAAGCAGCGTCTACAATTTGCTGTATACGGTGAACATTTGATGCAAATGTTGCTACGATAATTTTGTTCTTGGTATTATTAAATATTTCATCAAAAGTTGCACCAACATTTCTTTCAGACATTGTAGTGCCAGGCCGTTCTACATTTGTACTATCAGCCATCATCAACAGGATACCTTTTTTGCCTAACTCAGCGATTCTTTGCAAATCTATAACCTGACCATTGATAGGTGTAAAATCAATTTTAAAATCCCCAGTGTGAAATATTATGCCCAAAGAGGTATGGATAGCAATCGCACACGCGTCAGGAATACTATGACTGCTTCTTATAAATTCTACATCAAAAGCTCCAATCTTAATAGTTTCCCCCGCATCTACACGATTTAATTCTACATCATTTAATTTATGTTCCTTTAACTTTGACTCCACCAATCCCAAGGTTAATTGTGCGCCAAAAACAGGTACATTAATTTTTTTCAACACATAAGGCAATGCCCCGATATGGTCCTCGTGACCATGAGTCAAAACAATAGCTTTAATTTTAGCCTTGTTTCTCACTATATAAGAAATATCAGGAATAACTATGTCTATTCCCAGCATTTCATCTTCTGGAAAACTCATACCACAATCAATGATGATTGCTTCATCTCCATATTCTATTACTGTCATATTTTTACCAATTTCTTTTAATCCGCCTAGAGGAATTACTCTTATTTTACTAGGTTTCCTTCCCAAAATATCACTCCTTATTTATACAATCTTACAATAAATTTTCCTTACTCCTATACCCGCACAATTAATAAAATTATCTCTTATTTAAAGATAAGATATCTTAATAGTCTTCATACAAATATTATTATAGAAAATATATATATGTATTCTGCCCTAAACTATGCATTTTTAAAACTACTTTTAAACTACAGATTGAAGTTAACCACATAGATAAAGCCTTGCAATTTTCTGCAAGACTACTTATATTGAGAACATATCCCAAAAAACTTTATCTTATAAGTATTTATAAGAAATTAATGTTTTTTTGAATCTTTTTCTTTTAATGCTCTGATAAGTCCATTTGCACATTAATTACTTTCCTACAGTTCTTACAAATTAAATGATGATAACCATATATTTCCCCTGTATTTAAAATGCTTTCATCATAATCAATTACTATCTCTAGATAATTTTTCTCGGGGTACAAGTTTAAATCTCCCCTTTTTCATAGCCCGGCCCAGCACCTTGTTCAAACTTTTTTCTATTTTCCCCTAATCCACAAGTAAGAATGCTTTTCAAATTACAGTATAGAGTATTCGTTAACTTTTGTCAATCATTTCATAATCATAAAAGATATATAGCTATTACGATTTAAAAATAGGAGGTCTTTTACATGCCCTATTAAAAAATAGATGGACTTTAAGAAAAAGTCCATCCGACATATTTATTCATAATTGTCATCTTCCATAATTGTTTCGTAGGCATCCACAACCTTGTTATATTCTTCGTCATCCTCAATCGCTATAAGAGTATATTCATCATCCTCATCCTGGGTAATTTTAAATATGTAGCCATCCTCCTCCTCACCAGCCCCAAGTGGTAATAAAATTGCATACTCTTGCTCTTCCACATCCAATGTCATTATAATTTCAAAATCTTGCTCATTTCCCTCTTCATCAACTAAAACGATTATATTATCATTATCTTCCATCATCTAGTAACCTCCCTATTTAGTATTTAAATTCCATATTTGTATTATATACCACTCTTTAATAAAAAACACCTATTATTTATTTATGCTATCAAGGTAACCCTGTAATATATGAATGGCCGCTATTTTATCGATTACATTTTTTCTTTTTGTTCTGCTTACATTAGCCTGTATTAATGTTCTTTCTGCTGCTACTGTTGTTAATCTTTCATCCCAGAAAATAATTTGTAATTTAGTATGTTTATTAAGCCTATCTGCAAATTTCATTACTTTTTCACTTTGGGGCCCCAAGCTACCGTTCATATTTTTTGGTAGGCCTATCACAATCTTCCCTACTTCATTTTCAAGTATAATCTTATTTAATTCTTGCAAATCTGTTTTTATATTTGTTCTATGAATCGTTTTATATCCCTGTGCTGTCCAACCCATTAAATCACTCAACGAAACACCTATTCTTTTTTCCCCAAGATCCAACCCCATAATTCTCACCATGTATATCCCCCCCTATATTACCTTAATACAAAATTGAGGACAGGTCTTTGAACAATAGCCACATAACACACAAGCATTTGTATCAACAACTATCTTATTATTTACTATTGATAGGGCATTGTGGCCACATGCCTCAACACAATTACCACAAGCCTCACACCAAAAATCTATTAACAGTTTTCTTTTTTTGCGTCTCACCTTTTCTAATATGTCCTTGTTT
>CAZUTD010000155.1:0-4611 GCA_964623185.1 uncultured Clostridiaceae bacterium | reverse complement strand
TCATCAATAATGTATCTAATTTTCCTATCTTTAGCTAAATGCATGGCCCGATAGCTCTTGCCCGTTCCGCTGGAACCCACTAGTACAACTACCCTCATTAAAATTCCTCCTATTAACAGTCTTGATTACTACCTTCTTATTCTATTATAACCTAACAAACCCCCAACTGTATCTAGTATCTAGATTTTTATTCGAGTCTATTTAAAAAGCAAGCTGGTCTTTTGCATCGAAAAATGGCTTGTATGCCACTTAAGTCTTGGGGTGAAGAATTTAATCCCTAGCTAGTTTAAGGATGAGATATAATGATAATCATTATACTTTAGAACTTTTTTGATTAAACTTTGATAATCTTCTTGAATCCAATTATTCTTACTTGCTATAATCATTAATGGAAGTATAATTTAACTTAAGGGGAGGGAATAGACCATGGCATACATAATTACTGATGCATGTATATGTTGTGGAGCCTGCGAACCGGAATGTCCTGTTGATGTTATCACAGCTGGTGAAGATATCTATGTTATCGAGCCAGAAGGATGTATCGAATGCGGAGCTTGTGCTGATGTGTGTCCTGTAGAAGCACCCATTTTGGACGAATAAATAATGAGTACTGTGTATTAAAGGTAGCTAAAAGGCTACCCTTTTTTTCTACCTAGTTTTTTTATCCCTTTCTTTATTTAACATATCAATTTTTACTAGAAATTTTAAAATTGCCTTTTCTTCGTTAAAAGAAAAGTCGTTCAACAAAACAGAAAGTATATCTTTTTCTTTTTCTATTATCTTATTATATATTTCATGACCCTTTTCAGTTAGGTTCAACAAATAAGTCCGTTTATCTTCAAGCGATTGTGTTTTTGTAACAAGCCCTTCATGCTGCAACCTATTGATAACAGTAACAAATATATTTCTATCAATACTTAATTCACCTATAAGCTCAAACATTTTTTTGGGCCCATCTTTTCCGAGTATCTTTAATATGTATATTTCCATAATAGAAAATCTCTTGTCTTTTATCCCTAACTGTTTTCTGTCATGGATTAAAACATTTTTTATTAATCTTTGTAAATATTCATTAATCTGTGTATAATAACTTCTCATTTTTTCACCTTTTTTAAATTTAAGTTTTACTTCCTAATTTGTAAATCTCAAAAGATATTTCTAGTATATAGTATATTTGCATGCAAATCCATAATTTCTTATGGGAATATACAAGGTTGCCTAGCAAAAAAGAAACCCTAAAATACTGAAAAATTTTATTTTCAATAATCTAGGGGTCTAGGTAGCCTTATAAAAAATTATTAGTCATTATCATTATCCTTATTCTTAAGCAAATAAGATAAAATAAACAAACTATCACTTAAATGAACATTTTCTATTACCGATCCTTCTGGTGCCTCCACATCTACGGGTGCAAAATTCCAGATTGCACTTACCCCTGCCTTTACAATTTGGTTTGCTATATCTTGGGCAAAGGTCTTGGGGGTACAGATAATCCCAACCCTAATTTCCTTTTCCTTAATAAAATTCTCTAATTCGTCAATATCCAAAATAGGAATTTCCCTAATTTTCATTCCAACAAGTTTTGGATTAACATCAAACATGGCCTTAAGCCTAAAACCAAACTTGCGAAAGTTAGAATAGTTTGCCAAAGCCTGTCCTAAATTCCCAGCTCCTATTATAACAGTATTATAATAATCATCTAAGCCAAGGATTTTTTGTATTTCCCTGTTCAGTTCTTCGACATTATAGCCATAGCCCTGCTGGCCAAAACCCCCAAAGTTATTTAAATCCTGCCTAATCTGGGAAGCCGTTAATCCCATCATATCACTTAATTCCTTTGATGAAATCCTATGTACATCCCTATCTAGCAATTCCCTCAAATATCTATTATATTTTGGCAGCCTTCTCACTACAGCCATAGAAATATCTTTATAGTTTTTATTCATATTATCGTCTCCTATTTTGTTTTTGCCCCTTTAAATTATAATATTAATCAGGTGGTTTCCCCAAAAAACCACAGGAGATTTCTCCTGCACATAATTATACCCATTATTGTAGTAAAAATAACATATTTATAATATTTTTAAATATTTATGGATATTGCTAGTGTAGGTTACTTTTCTATGCTTGTCCTATTTTGCCTTCAATAATTAATTATAACAAACTATTGTTTTTATGCAAATCTTTTTTTTAACAATCTTTTCCTGGCTTCCACCTTTATTATTTACAATAATTTTGTTACACTATTAGTGGAGCTAAAACAATAATAAGTTATACTACTTCCGGAGGGACAATAATTATGATTGTACTATCATGTAATAATATATCCAAAAGTTTCGGAATTGACTTAATTCTCGAAAATATAAGCCTGAGTATTCATCAAAATGATAGAATTGGATTGATTGGTGCAAATGGTGCTGGCAAGACTAGCTTGCTAAAGATTCTATGCCAGGAACTTTCTTATGATGAAGGAGACTTATATATTGCTAAATCCATAAAACTTGGTTACCTAGAGCAAAGTAATGTATTAGATTCTTCTAAGACAGTCTTTGAAGAAGTTGTCGAGGTTTTTTTACCCCTAATGGATATGGAAAATGACTTAAGAAAATTAGAATTGGAAATAGCTAAATTGGGTAAAAATAATTCTCCCTCATCCCTATTGGAGTCCACCATGAACCAGTATTCTATTCTACTTGAAAAGTTTAATAAAAGGAATGGTTATGGCTTCCGTAGTGAGGTGCGTGGAGTATTAAAAGGTCTTGGTTTCTCTGATGATGAATTTAATCAGCCTATTCCACAATTGAGCGGGGGTCAAAAAACCCGTATCTCCCTTGCCAAGCTCCTACTTTCACAACCTGATATTTTAATACTGGATGAGCCAACAAACCACCTGGACATTAAGGCAGTAGAATGGCTAGAAAGATTTCTAAAAGACTATAATGGTGCTATTTTAATGGTTTCCCATGATAGATACTTCCTTGACCAGCTAGTAAATCGTATTGTCGAGATAGAAAACCATCAATTACAAGCCTACAATGGTAACTACACAGATTTTATAGGTAAAAAAGAGATTATAAAGGAGCAAGAATTAAAGGATTATATCCAACAGCAGAAAGAAATCTTGCGGCAAAAAGATATGATCCGCCGCTTAAAACAACATGGGACTGAAAAGCTCATATCTCGTGCTAAAAGTAAAGAAAAACAATTAGCAAAAATAGAGGAATTACACCCACCTCGAATTGGGCGGTCCCCAATAAAAATCCGTTTTCATGTTTCAAGTAAAAGTGGCAATGATGTTCTGTCTATTGAAAATCTTGCCAAATCCTTCGATGACACCCCCCTCTTCCATGGGGTAACTTTCAATATTTATAAGGGAGAAAGGGTTTCTTTAATAGGGCCTAATGGTGTTGGAAAATCAACTATTTTAAAGATTATCCTAAATAAAATAAAGGCAAGTGGGGGTGGCCTCCATCTGGGCCATAATGTTAAGCTGGGCTATTATGCTCAGGAACAGGAAAATCTTAACCTAAATAAGTTAGTTATTAATGAAATATGGGACGACCATATCTATATGAAGGAAACTGAAGTACGAAAATTACTAGGATCTTTTTTGTTTAGGGGTGATGATGTCTTTAAGCCGGTTTCTGCCCTAAGCGGTGGTGAAAAAGCTAAATTATCCTTGTTAAAACTTATTTTATCCGATGCCAACTTCTTATTATTGGATGAGCCGACCAACCATTTGGATATAGACTCCAAAGAAATCCTTGAAAAAGCCCTTTTACAATATGATGGAACTATATTGTCAGTCTCCCACGACCGCTATTTTTTGAACCATTTAACTACTAAGCTTATTGAGTTAACACCGGATGGCACAGAAAGTTTTTTAGGCAATTATAATTATTATATGGAAAAAAAGAATGAAAATATTTTGCCAAAAGACGACAGGCAGGCAAAAACAAAGACCCAATCTAGGGAAGAGCGTCGGAAGGAAAGGCAGGAAAGGCTCCGTATCCGCCAATTAGTAAAAGACCAGGAAAAAATCGAAGAAAAAATTATCCTCTTGGAAGAAAGGCATTCAGAGTTAGAAGCCCTTATGTGTAGGGAAGAAATATACTCCGACCCTGAAAGAAGTAAAGAGATACACCAGGAAACTGCCATTATAAAAGATAAACTTGATAAACTATATAAAAAGTGGGAGTTATTTGGAAACCAACCCCATCTGAATAATTAATTTCTAAGTTGACTTTATGTTAACCTGTATTTTCTTTGAAGTTTTAGTCATATTCTGGGCAATATTGGAATATACTTTATTGGCTAGATATGTCCACAGCAATCCACAATCTATTCACAGAGTCCACAGACTTATCCACATGTTCTAGGCTTGTTATATACATTTTTAATATTTCATCCACATTATCAACAACTTTCATCCTTTTTTCTGTGTGTAAGTTTGTGCATATCCCAAATTGAAAAAGTTCTCTTTTATTATTAAAGAGAACCTTTCCTTGACATAACTTTCTATAATGTGGTAGATCTTAGTATTATGTAATATTGAAATTTACTTTTCCCCTAATGCTTCATTTTTTTCAGTGATTTCCTTGTTTTGTGATA
>CAZUTD010000154.1:0-4675 GCA_964623185.1 uncultured Clostridiaceae bacterium | reverse complement strand
GTGCTCCGGGAAAGGATATGGCAGCGCGTTCGTCGGTTTTTATGAAGAGAAGGCGCGCGGGCAGGGATGCCGCGACCTCAGAATGGATACGAATGAGCGAAACACAAATGCCAGAGCACTGTACAGGAAACTCGGGTATAAGGAGATCGATATTGCCCCGTGCGTCTTCAACGGCATCGAAGGGGTCAGATTGGTGCTGCTGGAAAAAGTACTTTAAAGTTCTATACGATTGTATTAACTGATATTTGAGAATATAATGGAATCATAGCAGAGAAATGAGGAGGTGCTTTTATGTCTTTTTCACCATCACTGAGTTCGGGGTTCGCCCGGACGGAAACCAGGAGCAAACATATAACGCCGTCATCGGGCATGTGCTCGATGTGTACGGAGGACTGCGGGATCCTGTGTGATCTCGGGCTTGCGGCAGTACGCGGCGCTCAGACGGTATATCCTACTACTACGGGGGCAAATCAGATCGCCGGGGAGAAGGAATATCCGCTCGATTACTCGCATTTCAACATCAATGGACACGTGTTCGGAGCGACGGGCGCGGAGCCTGATTATGAGAGCGCGGAGATCTTCAATGTGGATCTCGGTGTGGAATACGGGACTTACAACAAAGTTAAGATGGCGCTGCCGCTGATCCAGCCGGCGATCATCAAACTGGCGTGGCGCGACTATTTCGCGGGTGCGGCGATGGCAGGCATCACTTGCGTTGTCGGAGAGGACGCGAAGGGAAAGGACCCGGATCTCAAGATCGAGGACGGAAAGATAACCGACTTCCCGATGCTCGGAGAGATCATAGGGAGCTTCAAAAAATATTACCGCGGCTATGGGCAGATCGTGCCGCAGTGCAATGTCGAGGATGATATGCTGGGCATACCTGAGTACGCAATAAAGGAATACAAATTGCAGGCTATAGAATTTAAATATGGCCAATCAGCAAAGGGTACACAGCCTGCAAGAAGGTTGAATAACAGGGAAGAGGCATTAGAAAAACAAAATCAGGGAATGATAGTCCTGCCCGATCCCATGGACCCTGAAATTATAAAAAAATATGAAAAGGGTATATGCCCTAATTTTGATATTTATACTAGGCTTCCGCTATGGGACGAAGAATATATGTTAAATAGGATTGGACACCTAAGGGAGCTAGGATTAAAAAACACCTATTTTAAGATGACAGGCTATGACAGGCGTGATATAGAAAGAGTAATCAGGTTGGGAAGTCAGGCGCAAGTTGATATGATTACCTTTGATGGGGCCGGAGGGGGTAGTGGTTACAGTCCTTGTAAGATGATGAATGAATGGGGTCTTCCAACAATACTCTTGGAAGAAATCGTTTGCGGGCTTGTTGAACAATTGAAGAGAGAAGGAGCCTATATCCCGGCAATTTCAATAACAGGTGGTTTTACTACGGAGGACCATGTTTTTAAGGCCCTAGCCTTTGGCAATCAAAACATTGCTGCAGCAGGCTTATGCCGTGCATCAATGACAGCAGCCATGACAGGGAAAAACATAGGAGAAAGAATAAAGGCAGGAAATATACCTAAAAACTTACAGAAGTTTGGCAATACAGTAGATGAAATATATCATGACCTTGCAGACTTAAGGTCCATATATGGGAAGGAAGCCGATAGCTTTTCCCTAGGAGCGGTAGGGGTATTTTCTTATTTAAATAAACTTGCATTTGGCCTAAAACATTTTGCAGCCTTAAATAGAAAATTTGATGTCAAGTATTTGGATAGGAGTGATTTGATTCCCTTGACAAGGGAAGCCAATAATCTTATCAAGGGGAATTATTTCTAAGTAAAAAGGCAGGGGTGTTTGCATGAAAGGAAACGCACAAAAAACCATAAAAATAATACTAGCCATTTTAATAATATTATTGCCCTATATTCATTCGGGTGGGGATATAAAAGGAGAATTTTTCTTCAGCCCTATGTATGAAATTTTCTACATGTCTAAAATATTGTCTGCTATTGTTGGCATTTATTTGATAAGTAAAGAAATATAAAAAGAAGTTAAGCTAGGACTTAAAAAAATCTGCTAAAGAGTACAATTTACCTAAACAAGGGTTGGTTGTACTCTTTTTGTCTTTATAAATATAATTAATAAAACCCCCTCAAAAAAGCTCTATCTAATAAAAACATAAGAAATTAGATAACCCATTAGCAGGCCACCCACATGGGCAGTGGTACTGATACTGGGAACAGTAAAGGTGAGCAAGAGGTTTATTCCTAAAAGTTTTAGGATACTCCTCCTACCCTCCGGGGTAACTATATCTTTATGGCGGTGGATTAGGTATAAAAAGGCTCCCAATATCCCAAATAAACTTCCTGATGCCCCGGCAGATACAGAGACAAAGTTAAAGAAGAAGGTGGCTAAATTTCCCCCTATACCAGTTAAAAGGAAGAAAAGTAAATATTTTTTAGGTCCCATAAGCCTTTCTATTTGTGGACCGAAGGCAAATAAGGCATAACTGTTAAAGAGGATGTGGAGTGGGCCTATATGGATAAATATTGCAGTTACAAACCTGTAGTATTGGCCAAATTCTACAATAAAGGGTGGGAAAAAAGCACCATACTTTATCAAAACTCTTGTGTCTGTGCTACCTCCATTCAAGGTAAGAAACACAAAATAAAGAAGCATTATACTTAAAAGCATGAAGGTCATTTTACTTTTTCTATACAAATTCACTAAGGTATTATACATGGCTGTCTCCTTTTCAAACATTATCTATCCTACTAGTAGGGTATTAATCAAGCCTTATGATTTATTAGGGCCCCCAATATTTATATTGTATATTATTAGCAAAAAAAGTGCCATCTTTTAATTATGGCTGATAGTGGGTTAATATAAGGATCCTATAATTAAAGTATATTATATTGCAAATAAAAGTGGCACAAATGTTTAATCAAACGATAATTACTTTGATTACAATAATTATCCTAACACCTCGTGGCTAAGATGGGGCCCGATTAAATTTTTGGTAATTAAGCAGGAGAAAATTAATGTTAAAAGCGGGCCAGAAAGGGGAATAAATATTAATATAGGATTGCTAATGCGGAGAAACGATAAAAGATAAGATGAGAAGGGGGAGGCTCTAATAATGCAAGCAGATAATTCTAATATGGATTTGTATAAAAGATTATTAATCAGGCTTATTTTAGGCATTATTTATGTAGGTGGAATTTTGTTTTTGCTTCCCAAAATCTTTAAATTATTACACCCCTTTATATTTGCCCTAATCATAGCAGGTCTCCTAAACCCTTTAGTTAGCAAGATCCATAAATCTGTAAGTAAGATACATAAGGGGCCTTCTAGGGCTAGAAAGATAATTACTATAATACTAAATCTCGTAATCCTTTTTATAATATCCTCACTAATTTTTTATTTACTATATACCCTAATAAGGGAGCTTATGTACTTTTCCCTGAGTATTCAACAAAATTGGTCAAAAATTCTTGCCAAGGTTGATAATTTACAGGAAAGTTTTACTTGGGCCAAAAAAGTATTCCCACCCGGGGTAATAGAATTTTTATATGGATTTAGGGATAGCCTCTTAGACTTGGTAAAGAACACCAGCAAGGCCCTGCTTAGTTCATCGATTACAGTAACTGCAGCCATAATTACAGGAGCAGGAAATTTATTTATAAATTTTCTAACCTTTTTTTTGGCTATGTATTTTTTGATTTCAGATTATCATATCATAGGGGATATAATCGAGAAACATTCAGATAAAAGCATTGTAAAAACCTGTAATCTTATGAAGGATTCCTTAGTTAATGCATTTGGAAGCTTCTTAAGGGCCCAATTTATATATGCAGGTTTTGCCTTTGTCTTTATGTTTCTATCTTTAAAAATTTATGGGATTTCCCATGCATTAATAATAGCCCTTCTCCTTGGTTTTGTTGACTTGTTGCCAATTATAGGCACTGTTGCAGTTCTTGCCCCTTGGGGGATTATAGAGTATATAAATGGAGATATTAAAAAGGGACTATTTCTAATAATAATAAGTTTAACATACATGTTGATTAGGAAAATTATTGAGCCCAAGGTAGTGGGAAGCCAAACGGGCCTCCATCCACTATTGGCTTTAATGAGCACCTATCTTGGGCTTAAATTTTCTGGAATATGGGGAGCTATTTTAGGCCCCCTAGTCCTAATGGTAATTATTAGTCTTGTTAAGTCTGGTATTTTTAAAAATACTCTAGAAGACCTAAGGGAGTTTTATTTCAAAATGTCTAACCTATTAAAAAGGTAGGAAAATATATAAGAAGAAATATTGATAAGTTTTTTAGTTCAATTGTCTTAAAGCATAATCGAGATGAGTTCGATTGCCATATCGAGCTTATCTTATGTTTTTTGTCTTATTAGAATGCTTTATGTGGGTTTTTAAAAACTTGTTTCTTATTTTTATATAGGGCAGGGATTGTTTAATATATGAGGTCTGAAATTTTAGGTTTTGTTTTAGGTTCTTTTATAGCAGCGTATGCTTTCAAGGAAGTTATATACTAAAAATGCTATCCAAGGGAAAATAGATTATATTGAAGATAAAAACGAGTTAGAAATTGAATTTTAGTATATAAACCTAATCAGATAGATACAAAAGATTGCAATCACAGGAATAGGAGACCCGTACTTGTTTTTTATGCGGAATATTTAGGAATAC
>CAZUTD010000153.1:0-4681 GCA_964623185.1 uncultured Clostridiaceae bacterium | reverse complement strand
CTGGATTCCAATTCCTTTAATGTTAACCCTATTTCATATACCAGGGACTGTTGATGAATTGCAGTTGCTGGAATCGCCCTAATAGTTTCTGAAAAATCTATATAAGCTACCCCATCTTTGACATAAACATCGTTTAAGACAGAACCACTAGGAATCTCACTGTATAATCCGGTATTTTCTGGTGCACCCTCCAATAATGCAAGCACTACTGATTTTATATCTGCTTTTATAACATTGATACCCTTAGTCACGGGTATATAAAAAGACTCCTCGCCATTGACGGTAGACTTATAATATACTACTACCGGAATACTTTCCTCCCCAAGATCTGAAATTAAATTAATGTTTTTTCTTTCCAGGGGCGATTTGATTTTTGTTCCATATGTTAGCTTGTTAATAGTTTTCCCCCCTAGCAAAATTTGGACTCTTTCAATACTATCAAATTCTGTTAATGTATATACAATCGATTGGACAATCGCTTTTTCATCTAATTCATTGTTATAAGACAAGATATTCTCATTAAAATCTATTTTACATAAGCCTTCTTCAATAGTTATGCCAATAACCTCTGTCCCAGCTGGCAGTACAGGTAATAAACCCATGGTGGATAAATCTTCCCTTATAATAGGACGATCTATTAATTGGTTAATTGCAGATTTTGCAATCCCCTCTTCCCAGGGTATCCTTCTCATCACAGGAACAAGAATTCCTTTCTCATCCCTATAGTAAAGAAGGGTTTTCCTTAATGCCTGGTCCTCCATATCCAAAAAATCCTCACTATCAACTATATAGCTTACATAGGATACATCCGGGTCTTCTTTTTCACCCAACAAACCAGCAAATGGATTTACGCAGGCTGATAATATAAGTGCAATGCATAATATTAATATAACTTCTAGGAGCCTATAATATTTCATTTTGCTCATCCCCCCTTTTATACCACAACCATGTCTTTTTATAATTATATTATAAGAGGGGAGATACTATTCACAAATTATCTTTTCTTTAAATTTTTAAAATAACCACCTTTTATTGATCGGGCATCAGTAATGGTAACAAAGGCTTTTTCATCATACTCGTCCAAGACCCTATATAGGTAACTTATATTTTTCCTCTGCAACATAATATTTAATAAATGTTGTATACCCTCACGGCCATAACCTTCAACTACAGTTACACCAAATCCGATTTCCCTGAACCTTTCTGCTAGCTCCATGGAATTATCTTGGGAAACCACCTGGGCAACAACATCCCCAAGTGCCATTTTTTCCTCTACAATAATCCCAATATAATTCCCTGCTGCAAATCCTAGGGCATATACAATTATATTAATAGGATTATCTAGCCCGGCCAACACCTTACCTATTGCCAAAACATAGATTATATTCTCAACAAAGCCTATTAATGCTGCCTCAACTCTTTGTCCCCTAACCACCATAATCATTCTAATGGTAGCCAAGGTTATATCTATACATTTGGCGAAAAAGATAAATAGATAACCATATAATTCTCCCATTGTTTTCCTCCTAAATTCTTCTTTCTTCCACTTTACATTAGTATAACTAAAACTTCAATCCCAATTCCCCTTAATCTTAAAAAATATTAAGGGTAGAGAAAATATTCTCTACCCCGCTAGTCCTATTCAACCTATTTTTGATAATATTTTAAGATGGATTGATAAAGGGCCTCTGCTACTGCCTGCCTATATTCAGATGTAGCCAATTTTTGTGCCTCCTCAGGGTTTGTTAAAAAACCAACCTCGGCTAATATGGCCGGCATATTTGTTTCTCTTAGAACATATAAGTTTTCCCTGGCAAAAATTCCACGGTCGGATGCACCCAAGTATCGGACCATTTCACTTTGAAACACCTGTGCTAATCTCTTATTTTGCCTGTAATCATTTGAATCTTTTTCACTAGGATAATAATGAATTTCAATTCCGTTGATTTCACTTTTATTTATAACTGCATTTGCATGAACACTCACATATAAATTTGCCCGTAATTGATTTGCCACGCCTGCCCTGTCTGCTAGGGAAACATCAGTGTCGTTCACCCTAGTCATATAGGTTCTAAAACCTTCTGCTGCCAAAAGTTTATTTAATCTTTGGGATATATCTAAAGTAATATCCTTCTCTACCAGTTGATTAATAGGCGATGTGGCTCCCGGTGCCTTGCCGCCGTGCCCCGGATCAATAATAATTAGAGGATCAGAATCATTAAAAAGAAAACTGAACTCAACAAAAAAATCTTTTGAATCCCTGGGATGAATATTACGATAACCCACATTGTCTAATAATTGTACTTCTATATGGTATTTGTCTCCATCCTTATTTTCCCCAACGCTTATTTCCTTTATCAGGAGGTCATTTATCTTTATATCTTCTATTTCCAATTCAATAGAATCTTTTGCTACTGTGATATGTATAGCTTGTCCATAATCGCTAACAGAAAAATCATATTCCGTTACTTCTTCGGCCCTTAACTCCAACCTTGAAAAAATTTGATCATAATTTCTATAATATAGAGCCTTGTCTGTGGTGTCTTCTAATTCTATAACCATTTCCCCAGTAGTAGAATCATAAAAAACCTCATATGGTGTTATTTCTTCCAATTCAACAGCCACCCTTGTAACAAAAGGATCTGTTTGAAACTGTGATGCCCTGATTGCTTTTATTCCATAATCATTTATATCAAGTTGAAAAGTTTTATTTGATTGAAGTTTGCTTTTATTGAGAAAATCAAATTTACTATCTTGAAAATCAAAAACTATCCTATCAGGGTTAGATAACTTAAGTTCGGTATACTTTAATTCCTTGCCGGTTTTAACACGAATTTTAGGTGCATCTGTTGAAAAATCAAAATTTATGTCCTCAACTTTATTACTAGCAAGTGGATTTTCTATTGGCTCCTCAACGGGTTCTTCTACAATAGGATTTTCTATTGATACCGTCCTTGAGCTTTCGTCCCAGTTCACTTCAAGCCCCAGTTCCCGTAAAAATGCGATAGGGACCAAAGTTCTGCCACTGTTTTGATAAGTCGCAATTTTGGGTGGGACATCACTGGGCAAACGCTTAGCTTCCCCATTTACTATTGCTATTGGGCTGTTTATTTCCATTACAATGGTTTCTTTTTTTGTCTTTATAGTTACTTCCTGTGTTGCTTCCTTCCATTCGACTGATATCCCCATATTTCTAATGATATGTACAGGTACTAGCGTCCTACCACCATGTATTACAGCTGGTACATCAGTGGCTAGCTTTTCCCCAGAAAGTTTTAACTGGACAAGATGAAAATCCATGCTTTTACCATCCATAATCATTTTTACAGTTTGACTGGGATTTGCAAATATTAGTGAAGTTGACAACATACAAAATATCAATAGCATAACAATTATTTTTCTCATACATCATATCCCCCGATTAAAATAAATTATGTTCCAAATATGTTTTAGTCAGTCATTCAGGATTTTTGCTAAGAAACTTTTCTTTGCTTAACCTGGATTGATTTGACATAAACTTGCTTCAAAACACCTACCTCTATAATAGTTATATCACTGGGTTGGAGCTTAAGTCAATAATTGTGGAGATTTGTCAATAAACTGTAAAGTAGAAATAGAAATGTAATAAAAAAACAGTTTTAGGAACTTTCATATGGGGATTGAATAAAATTTGAGTTAACAACTTTAAAAGTTGGCAAGATAAAGACCACATTGGAGAATAGAATCCCTAGTGTGGTCTTAAAAAATTCCTAAATAACAGTTATTCTTTTATGTTAACTTCCCTTAGTTCTAATTTCCCATTAATTCTAACAGCCTCACCAGGTAAATCAACTGGATAGAATTTATAGCCTTATCTATTGCAGGTATTTCAGTGACTAGGGCTACTGCCTTAAAGGAAATCAGGGTCTTGCCTGACCCTGTAGCAGCCACTACAAGATTTCTATACAGGCCATTTTTCATAACTAGTTAACAGTACCTAATTATCTATACTTATAATATCAGATCTTTTATGGAAAAGAAAAAAGCCCAAAAATTAGAGCTTTTTATAAATATCTTTTCTATGGTTTACTTCGATTATTAATTTCCTAACTTCATTATCATTTATTTTCGCAATTATTCTATAATCTCCAACTCTGTATCTCCAATAATCCTTTGAATTGCCTTTCAAAGACTTACCACATATTCTTGGGTGATGAGTATTTTCTATATTTGTAGCTATTCAGTTAACTATCATTCTTTGTTGGGTGGCATCTATTTTTTTAAGTTACTTATCTGCATTTTCTCAAACAGAATTTTATATTTCATGCTAATTATCTAAGCTTTTCTTCACTTCATCAAAAGAATAATACTCTATTTCATTGTTATTAAGTCTTTCCTCATAAGCCAAGATTGCCCTTAAATCAATCTCATCTTCAATCTTTTCTTCTAAAGCTTCCTTCATCAAGGTTGATAGAGGAATATTTTTAAATTCAGCATACTCTTTATAAATCCTAGCTTCTTCGCTATTCAATCTAACTGTAATTGTACTCATAAAATCCTCTACTTCTTTAAATATATTGTAATGCGTTGTATTACAATATACAATAAAAATAAAATTATCTAATGTATCTTTAGAATTGCATTCTGAAACCTTTATAATCCATAGTAAAGATTAGGATTAGATAAATTTGGAAATCATATA
>CAZUTD010000152.1:550-4701 GCA_964623185.1 uncultured Clostridiaceae bacterium | reverse complement strand
GCTTATTATTATCCTATGGTCCATCTTATTGGAAAAGGGGATTAAAAATTGACTTTTGATTATAAATCATACTTGCGACAAATATACATATTAATATTATTCTGAAATTTTTAGAAGGGGGAAGATATTTGCATGAGAAGATTTTTTAAATATACTTCTTGGATTATAGTATTTGTTTGTATATTTTCACTAGCAGGATGGTTAAATAGCTTTACTAGAAGTCTTAATAAATCTGATATAAATATGATGAGGGATGCAAGGGGTGAGAATGCAGTTGTGGCATCTGCAAAATCCGAGGCCTCCCAGGCAGGTATTGAAATCATGAAAAAAGGTGGCAATATCATAGATGCTGCCGTAGCCGCCGCTTTTGTCTTAAGTGTTACGGAACCTGATGCTTCAGGCATAGGCGGTGGTGGTTTTATCCTGATAAGATTTGCTAAAACCGGCGAAGAGGTTTTCATTGATTTTAGGGAAAGGGCACCGGAAAATGCTACTAGGGATATGTACCAACTGGACGAGGATGGCGGAGTTATAAATAAGGAGCAAACTATAGGGGGAAAGGCAGTAGCCGTCCCGGGAGAAGTTGCGGGCTTATTAATGGTCTTGGATAAGTACGGCACTATGTCAAGAGGGGATGTAATGGGGCCGGCCATAGATTTAGCTGAAAATGGCTTTGTCGTTACTGATAATTTTGCAAAGATTATCAGGGGGGAGATTGAAAAAATCAGGAAGTTTGATCAAACCCACAGGATCTACCTAAAGAATAATAGGCCCCCGAGGGTAGGGTCTCTTATTAAAAATCCAGACTTGGCTAATACCTTAAAAATTATAGCAAAGGAAGGTTCAGATGGCTTTTACAAGGGTGAGATTGCCCATGATATGGTAAAGACTGTTAGAGAAACGGGTGGAATCTTGACATTAAATGACTTGGCTAACTATGAAGTTAGACTAAGGCAACCAATTAAAGGATCTTATAGGGGATTTGAGATTATATCGGCCCCCCCACCTAGTGCCGGCGGTATTCATATACTCCAATTGTTAAATATACTAGAAAATTACAAGCTAGAAAAATTGGGACACAACACAAGGGAAACACTACATTTATGGGCAGAATCTAGCAAATTAATGTTTGCAGATAGGGATAAATATATGGCGGATACAGATTTTGTTCAACCACCCATTAAAGGGCTTATTTCAAAGGACTATGCAAGGGAATTAAGCGATAAAATCAATTTAAAAATCTCCAATAAGAAAATAAAATCTGGAGACCCATACAGATATGAGTCAGGGAGTACTACCCACCTATCTATAATGGATAGGCAAGGAAATGTGCTTGCTATGACAAAAACCATAAATAATCATTTTGGTTCAGGTGTGACGGTAGCTGGTAGAGGCTTTTTACTAAATGATGAAATGGATGATTTTAATCTAGGAATGGGTGGGGCAAATTTCATTGAGCCAGGCAAAAGGCCTCTTAGTAATATGACACCAACTCTACTTCTTAAAAATGGAGAGGCTTTTCTAACATTGGGGTCCCCTGGTTCAAGTAGAATAATACCTACAGTGGCACAAATTATAAGCAATATTATTGACCATAAGATGGATGTTCAAGAAGCTATAAACGCCCCAAGGCTTTTCGATAGGGATGGAATATTAACCTTAGAAGGGAAGGTAGATTCCTATATAATAGAGGGGCTAGGGGACATGGGTCATGAAATATGCCTAAAAAAATATTTAGACCCCTATTTTGGTGGTGTCCAATGTGTAATCCTGGACGAATCTGGATTATTGCATGGCGGGGCAGACCCAAGGAGAGATGGCCAGGCCCTAGGATATTAATAATGTCTAAGTTAATCCTTATTGTTGTAATTATTTATTTAGAAAATATAGGATGCTTATTAGTCCTCATACAAACATCATACTTAGATTGATATAAGAATAACAAATCTGTTATTTGGGTTTATTTTATTTTTTTAAGATGTAATTTATAAAAACACAGATAAACATATAATTTAGGATAGGTTGAAGGCAAGCACGAAGAATAATAACGGATATATACTATATTGCAAGCAAATTTCAATGGGTGCAATGGTACAAGCTGTAACAACAATGCTATCTGAGAAATTTAATACCCCATCATTGGATGTAGCTATTGCATAATTAAATTTATTAATGAAATTTCAAAATAGGAATATCTTTTAAAAAAAGGGTACTGAAGTATTAATAGGCGCGGAAAACTATGGCTGTTATCATTTGGAGATGGGTGTTGGGACAGGTAAAAATATAGCCTACTACCCGGCCGACATTGATATAACGGCAATTGACTTTAGTAAAAAAATGTCCTTTACATCCAAGCATAGGATATATTCGATGTAATATTAAATTGGAGGTATAACAAATGTTAAAAATTCAAGATAATTTGTATCAATTTTCTAGTTACCTGGAACCAATAAATTTAAGTTTCCATCAATATTTGATAGATACTGACGAACCTATATTAGTCCATACTGGCAATATAAAACAGGTGGAGTCTTTATTACCCGAAATTAAGAAGGTATTAGTAAATAAGGAACTTAAATATATATTTGTTTCTCATTTTGAGTCAGATGAATGCGGGGGGATTACAAGAATATTAAAAGAATATCCAAATGCAAAAGTTATATGTTCACAAGTAACAGCTAGGCAATTGGAAGGGTTTGGCATATTAACTAATCCTCTAGTGAAAAAACCCGGCGAGGGTATGACCATAGGTGGTCTACAGTTTGAATTTATAAGCTACCCATCAGAAATGCACATGTGGGAAGGGCTGTTACTTTATGAAATTAATAGGGGCATACTATTTTCCAGTGATTTGATGATTTCTTTTGGTAATTTGAATACTCATATAGTTGAAAGTACTTTGGAAAAGGAATTAAAAAGGATAGGAAGGGAGCAAATCCCGGATACAGAAAAAAGAAATATACTTATAGAGGATTTGAATAAGCTGAATATAAATTTTATAGCAACAGGTCATGGGCAATGTATCAAAATAATTTAAAATAATTTAATATAGAAGGAGGATAAAAACAATGATTCCGGAAAAAATGTTGGAAGTATTAAAACATGAAGGAGTAGTTGCAATAGTTACTCAAGGGTCAAAGGTTCATGTAGTTAATACTTGGAACTCTTATATTGAAATTAGTAACGATGGAAATTTGTTAGTGCCTGTTGGCAGAATGCAAACAAGCGAGAAAAACATAGATGAAAATAATAAAATACTAGTAACTATGGGAAGTAGAGAGGTAGAGGGATTCCATTCCATGGGTACGGGCTTTCTCATAGAAGCTAGGGGTGAGGTTTTGTACCAAGGCGAAGATTACATATTTATGAAAGAAAAATTTCCTTGGATAAGGGCAGTATTAAGGCTTAAACCGGAAGGGATAAGCCAAACCCTTTAAAATGAAAAATGTGGCACTTATTTACAATTCTGATGAGCTATCAAGAAGTGCCACACATTTGCAAATCAAGATTTATCAAAGCTATTTAAACTTATAGTTTTTAGCTGACTTCTTGTATTTTATGGCATAAAAGTTTTAATATATATGGTTTTTATCTTCTGCAACTTCCTCCATTATTCATCATAAATTTGATATGCTTAAAACAACTGGGGCATCTCAATATAATGCAAGAGGGTTTTTTTGAACTGGCATCTACTAAAAATTACTTCCGCCCTTATACATTCCATAAAACAAGGATCATTTCCTTTACAGCAATGATCTGGTAAATTATCTATGGGGCTGTCAGTATTAACAATTTTTTGTCGGGGTGAGCAATGATCCGATGCCCGTATCAAAACATTACGCTTTCCACCAATATCCACAGTAAGATATAGTTGGATTTCAATCCTAATACTATTACTATTGATTAGTGAAGCACAGCAAGCACTATTACTGCCTATAATGGGAGCGTCTATATCCGAATCGGGTACTATCATGATAAGTCTTTTGGCAAAGCGTTTTGTAAAATCCAAAGAAATAATTTCCCCATTAAAATTTATATCTACATTCCCAGAAACTTTTATAGTCAAATCCACATTGGATGTTTGGTCTGTAAGTGGTGATATTTCATAATGTTCCATTTGAACATTGCTTATTAAACATTTAATAATTTCA
>CAZUTD010000152.1:0-540 GCA_964623185.1 uncultured Clostridiaceae bacterium | reverse complement strand
TTTTGGTGCCTCTGTTATCCATGGAATAAAATCAACCCTATCACTTACTTGATTGCCGGTTCCATCTGGATTAAGAAGCGGATGATAAGGACCGCTACTGTTTCCCCACCAGTTTTCCACTGCGTTTATGATCTGGTCGGTGGCATTTAAAACTCCCCATTCGTTACCAGTTATTATATTATCATTTATAGTTGGTCTTGCATTACCTGGTCCATAATAGTAAACATTGCTTACATATATACCAGCTCTTCCACTGCTCGATAGGGTATTACCCCTGATAATTGGTTCCAATGGAAATATATCGGCAGGAATGAATCCACCTGGGGCTTGAGAAAATAAATAAATTGCATCCCTTGAACTATTGCTAATCCTATTGTTAGCTATAAGAATTTCGTCAGGTTGACTGCCAGTTGTAAGGACCCATCCCCAGAAGATTCCAGACCGACTACAATCCTCAACTGTATTGCCTGTGATAATCTCAGCCACAGATTGAATAATCACAAGGCCTCCTTGTTCATCAAAGGATCCTATCCCACATTT
>CAZUTD010000151.1:4370-4702 GCA_964623185.1 uncultured Clostridiaceae bacterium | reverse complement strand
AAAGTGTGGATATACAAGGGTGAAATATTGCCTGAGAGAAAAAATGTTGAGAATGAAGAGACAAGTAAAAATCCTAAAAAATAGTAAGACTTATGCTTTGTAGGAAGGAGGAATAGTGCATGTTAATGCCTAAAAGAGTTAAACGTCGTAGAGTTCATAGAGGTAAAATGGCAGGTAAGGCTAACAGAGGAAATAAAATTTCCTATGGTGAGTATGGAATTATGGCTATGGAACCAGCATGGATTACCTCTAATCAAATAGAGGCTGCCCGTATTGCTATGACACGGTATATTAAAAGAGGGGGTAAGGTTTGGATTAAAATATTCCCTAAT
>CAZUTD010000151.1:0-4360 GCA_964623185.1 uncultured Clostridiaceae bacterium | reverse complement strand
AAAAGGATCGCCGGAATTTTGGGTAGCTGTTGTTAAACCAGGTAGAATAATGTTTGAAATAGCTGGAGTATCGGAAGAAAAGGCAAGGGAAGCTATGAGATTAGCTATGCATAAATTGCCAATCAAATGCAAATTTGTGGCAAGAGAAGAATTAGGAGTAAAGGGTGGTGAAGCTGATGAAAGCTAATGTATTAAGAGATATGACAGATGTGGAATTAAATCAAAAATTAGCTGATTCAAAAAGTGAATTATTTAACCTGCGTTTCCAAGTAGCAACAGGCCAGCTTGAAAACCCTTTGAGGATTAGAAATGTTCGAAAGGATATTGCTAGAATAAAAACTATCATTAGGGAACGGGAGATAGCGAAATAAATAGGCACTGTACTATATTTTATGATGTAGGTAGGAAGGGAGGCCAAACTCGTGGAAAGAGGAACTAGAAAGGTTAGAATAGGACGCGTTGTAAGCGATAAAATGGATAAAACAATTGTAGTATTGGTTGAAGACTTTGTCCGTCATCCGTTATACGGCAAAGCGGTTAAAAGAACAACGAAATATAAGGCACATGATGAAATGAACGAATGTCAAATAGGTGATAGGGTAAGGATAATGGAAACAAGACCTCTGTCTAAAGATAAAAGATGGAGACTTACAAAAGTCATCGAGAAGGCTAAATAGAACAGGATCGAAAAGGAGGTATCCCTATGATTCAACAGGAATCAAGACTATCTGTTGCAGATAATTCAGGAGCAAAGGAATTACTTTGTATCCGTGTATTAGGCGGAACGAGAAAGAGATATGCCAAAATAGGTGATGTTATTGTTTGTTCAGTTAAAAGTGCAACACCTGGTGGAGTTGTCAAAAAAGGTCAAATTGTAAGAGCAGTTATTGTTAGGACAAAAGCACCTATTAGGCGTAAGGATGGATTTTATATTCGTTTTGATGAAAATGCAGCAGTGGTTATAAAAGAAGACAAACAACCGATTGGCACCCGTATTTTTGGACCGGTAGCCAGAGAATTAAGAGGTAAAGAATTTATGAAGATTATTTCCTTAGCTCCGGAAGTATTATAAACGAGGAGGTGTTACAGGTGCGAATTAAGAAAGGTGACACGGTAGTAGTAATAGCCGGAAAAGATAAAACAAAAAAAGGTGAAGTATTGCGTGTATTACCAAAAGAAAATAGGGTAATCGTTGAAGGAATAAATTTGGTAACAAAACATCAAAAACCAAATCCCCAAAATCAACAGGGGGGAATCATCAATCAGGAAGCCCCAATACATGTATCAAATGTTATGTACTTTGATAAGAAGGCAAACCATGGTGTGCGAGTTGGGTATAAGGTTCTTGAGAATGGTGAAAAGGTGAGAATCAGTAAAAAAACTGGTGAAGTATTGGATTAAGTTGAGGAAGGGAGGTTAATTTAGTAATGGCAAGATTAAAAGAAAAATATAAAAATGAAGTTATGCCCGCAATGATGGAGAAGTTTGGATATAAAAATGTGATGGAAATTCCCAAGTTAGATAAGGTTGTAGTTAATATGGGGATGGGTGATGTCAAGGAAAATCCTAAGGCTTTGGAAGTTGCTGTAAAGGAACTAGCCACAATAGTGGGGCAAAGACCTGTTGTGACAAAGGCTAAAAGGTCGGTTTCAAACTTTAAACTCCGTGAAGGAATGTCTGTGGGCTCAAAGGTAACTTTAAGAGGCGAAAATATGTACGAATTTGTGGATAAATTACTAAATATTTCTCTGCCAAGGGTAAGGGACTTTCGTGGTGTAAGCCCAAAAGCATTTGACGGAAGAGGGAACTATGCCTTAGGTATAAAGGAACAATTGATTTTTCCAGAAATTGAATATGATAAAGTTGAACAAGTAAGAGGAATGGATATTGTTTTTGTAACAACTGCTAAAACTGATGAAGAGAGTCATGAACTATTAAGGCTGATGGGAATGCCTTTTGCAAAATAAAAGAGGAGGTAATAGGGTGGCAAAAAAATCTCTAAAAGTCAAGCAACAAAGAAAACAAAAATATAAGACAAGAGAATATACAAGATGTAAAATTTGTGGAAGACCACATGCTTATCTTAGAAAATTTGGTATATGCCGTATTTGTTTTAGAGAATTAGCCTACAAAGGTCAAATACCAGGTGTTAGAAAAGCAAGTTGGTAAAAACGGGAAGGAGGTACATGTTATGTCAATGACAGACCCAATTGCGGATATGCTTACTCGTGTTAGAAATGCTAGTGCAGTTAAACATGAATCAGTTGATATTCCTGCTTCTAATATGAAAAAAGAAATTGCTAATATTCTTTTAGAGGAAGGTTTTATAAAGGGATTCGATGTAATCGAAGATGGTAAGCAAGGAATTATAAGAATGCAATTAAAATATGGAAAAAATAATGAAAAAGTTATAACCGGAATTAAACGCATTTCCAAGCCGGGTTTAAAAGTTTATGCGAAAAGAAATGAAATCCCAAGAGTATTAGGTGGATTAGGAATAGCGGTTATTTCTACATCCAAGGGAATTATTACTGACAAGGTTGCTAGAAAAGAAGGCGTAGGCGGAGAGGTTATTGCTTATATCTGGTAGGGGCAACTTTTAAGGAGGTGTATACATGTCAAGAATAGGTATGAAGCCCATTGAATTACCACAAGGTGTGGAAGTTAAAGTTGATACAAATAATGTAGTGATGGTAAAGGGCCCAAAGGGAACATTATCAGAACAAATTCATAGAGATATTGTTGTTAAACAGGAAGACAATGCATTACTTGTTGAGAGGCCAACAAACAATAAAAAGCACAAGTCTTTACATGGCCTATCAAGAACATTGATTTCAAACATGGTAGATGGCGTAGTTAAAGAGTATGAGAAAAAACTACAATTAATTGGTGTTGGGTATAGGGCTAATAAGCAAGGTAATAAATTGGTGCTAAGCTTAGGTTTTTCCCACCCAGTAGAAATGACAGATCCTGAAGGTGTGGTTACTGAGGTTCCTTCTCAAACTGAAATCCTTGTTAAAGGTATTAATAAACAGAAAGTAGGAAACTACGCGGCAAAAATTAGAGAGTTAAGAAAACCCGAACCTTATAAGGGTAAAGGAATCAGGTATTCAGATGAAATTGTCAGACGTAAGGAAGGTAAGACTGGCAAATAATAGGAAGGAGTGAAACAAGGTGTTTAAGAAGGCAAACAGAAACCTTACAAGAAAGAAAAGACATTTCAGAGTTCGGGATAAAGTTAAGGGAACGGCTGAGCGTCCAAGATTAAATGTTTATAGAAGCTTAAATAATATATATGCACAAATTATTGATGATAATAGCGGGCAAACAATTGTTGCTGCTTCTACATTAGATAAAGAAATTAAATCACAAATCCAAAACACAGGTAACAAAGACGGTGCCAAGCTAGTTGGCAAACTAGTTGGTGAAAGAGCTTTGGGAAAAGGAATAAAATCTGTAACTTTTGACCGTGGTGGACATATCTATCATGGTAGAATAAAAGCATTAGCAGATGGTGCAAGGGAAAGTGGCTTAGATTTTTAATAAGAGGGAGGGAAATACATGCTAGACAAGCGCATAGATGGCAGTCAACTTGACCTACAGGAACAAGTTGTTGATATAAGACGGGTTACTAAGGTTGTAAAGGGTGGTAGAAACTTTAGATTTACTGCTTTAGTAGTGGTCGGAGATGAAAATGGGCATGTTGGAGTAGGTAGTGGTAAGGCGATGGAAATCCCGGATGCTATTAGAAAAGGAATCCAAAATGCTAAGAAAAACCTAATTAAGGTTCCAATGGTAAATACAACAATTCCCCATGAGGTAATTGGAAAATTTGGAGCTGGGAATGTATTAATTATGCCTGCTAGAGAGGGTACCGGTATCATTGCTGGTGGACCTGTTCGTGCGGTATTAGAATTAGCAGGTGTTCAGGATATCACAACAAAATCATTGGGTTCTTCGAATCCAAATAATATGGTAAATGCTACCATCGATGGCCTTTTAAGACTAAAAACGGTAGAAGAATACGCAAAACTGAGGGGTAAATCAGTTGAAGAGATTTTAGGTTAGGAGGTACTTGAGTGATGGCAAAGCTAAAGATTACCCAAGTTAAAAGCACAATTGGCTGTCTTAAAAATCAGATAGCTACATTAGAGGCTCTGGGACTTAATAAAATCGGAGCCGAGAAAATACATGAAGATAACGATGTTATTAGAGGTATGATGAAAAAAGTAATACTAGTTGCTATAGATATATGTAGTAAGAAAAGTGGTCTATATATTTTTGAAGGTGTTCCGTTATTTGATTTATTCTATCCAGAATATTTTAAAAAGAAACCGTTAATTATAAAAGGAACTTCTGT
>CAZUTD010000150.1:0-4781 GCA_964623185.1 uncultured Clostridiaceae bacterium | reverse complement strand
TAAAATATGATACATTAATATAATAAAAATTGGGCTGAATATTTTTTAATAAGGATTTGTCCATTATTCAACGCTTTCTCTATGCGATGAGACCCTACTAAATTTGCTTATGATAATTGTAAATATTATATCAGAACTTATTACAATTTTCAAAAAAAATACCCATCAATCCTTTTGCTGATTTCATGGGTATATATAATATATGGGGTCATAGTCTAGGCAGATTTTTCGTGAAATTCTAGTTTTCTCCTGTATATATCTATTAATTCCCTTTCTGTTACATCCAAACTTTTCTTGTTAAAAACCACTTCCCCCTTATCAAGCATGATAATCCTGTCTGAATATTCTATTGCATCCCTCATATTATGGGAAATCATAATGGTTGTTATAGAATGTTTTTCGATAAGTTCTTTGGTCTTTTTCATAATAACATTTGAAGTTTTTGGATCCAATGCCGCTGTATGTTCATCTAATAATAATAAATCGGGATGTTTCATGGTTGCCATAATCAAGGATAAAGATTGCCTCTGGCCACCAGATAAATATTTCACCTCTGTATTAAGTTGATTTTCAAGGCCCAAATCCAGGCTTTTTAATAAGTCAACATAGTAGGGGATTCTATCCCTTTTTACTAGCCTTTTTAGGCTAAAGCCTTCACCCTTCTTATCAGCCAGAGACATATTTTCTAAAATAGTAAGAGAGGGAGAGACACCCATGGAAGGATCCTGATAGACCCTGCCTATATGGATAGCCCGCTCTTCTTCTCTTAAGTCTGATATATCTTGTCCCTTTAGGAGAATTCGTCCCTTTTCCTTTGAAATGCTTCCGCTTATTATATTAAGGAGGGTACTTTTACCACATCCATTAGGACCAATAATAGCTGTGCATTTATTTGCCTCTATCTCTAAATGAAAGCCATCAAATATCTTTATTTCGTTGTCCGTTCCTATATTAAAATTCTTTGATAGGTTCCATATCTTTAGCATGTTTTTCCCCTCCTTTTTTCCTTTTTGTTTCTAGTAAATCAGCTGAAAAATTGTTGTAGGCTATGAAAACAATAACAATAATGGCACTTATCGCCTTAAGGTCATTAGGAGATAAGCCTAAATCAATAGCAATTCCGCCTATTATTTTGTAGGCTACCGCTCCTAATATTGCCCTTGTGGTATTTCTTATCTTATTAGAACTCTTTCTTATAGTATCCCCTATAATAATTGAAGCCAGAGCAACTACAATTATTGAATTACCCATGGTCATATCTGCAAATCCCATCATCTGGGACATCAGGGCACCACTTAAGCCCACGAGTCCATTTGAAATCATTAATCCCATCAATTTATATTTATTGCTATTGGCACCCAATGATCTTACGAGAGATTCATTATCACCTGTTGCTATTAAAAGATATCCCGTTTCTGTTTTCAAAAATTGATCCAAGACTATTTTTATAAATAATACAATTACTAGCATAACCAGTAAAACAGGTCCCATGTCAAAAATAGTATCGAACTTATAAAGTGGAACATTAGCCCTCCCAGTTATTCTTAAGTTAACCGAATAGAGTATTGTCATGGTTAAAATTCCAGCTAAAAGTGGTTTTATTTTCAACTTGATATATAAGACCCCAGTTAATAAACCAGCTAAGGAACCAAAACAAAACCCCGCTAATGTGCTTATAATCGGGTGAACCCCCATAGAAATAAATTTAGCAAATGTAAAAGCCCCCATGGTAAATGTTCCCTCGACAGAAAGATCCGCAATATCTAATATCTTATATGTTAAAAATACTCCCATGGCCAATACAGCAAATATAAGTCCTTGTTCCAGGGATGTCATAATTAATGAATTCATATCCTACAGCTCCAATCTTTAACTAATCAATTTTAACAGCATTTTCAAAAGCTGGGTGATTTTCATCCAAACCCAAAGCTTTTAATGTTTGTTGGTTAACCGCTTTCTGGGTATTTTCAGATTTTGCAGCTGGTATATTGGCTGGATTTTTGCCATCTACTAATATTTCCTTTGCCATCTTAGCTGATTGTTTTCCTAATTCATAATAACTGATTCCGTCCGTCATAAGTATTCCGCCATCAACATGGGAGTCTTCTGCCCCTATGGTAATCATATTTTGTTTTATAGCTTTCTCTGATACAACATTAACAGCTGATGCTACCATATTATCTGTTATAGTGTATATCCCGTCAACCCTTTTTATAATAGAGTCTACAGCCTGGGGTATATCATTTATTGTTGATATTCCAACTTCCACTATTTCAATCCCCAAATCCAAAGCAATCTCTTTAGCCATTTCTATTTGAACTTGAGAATTTGGTTCACTCGTATTAAAGATAATTCCAACCTTTTCAATACTATTATCCAAATCCTTGAATAGCTGAAGCTGCCTATCCATTGGGCTTGCATCTGAGGTACCTGTTACATTGCCACCGGGTGATTCCATTGAGTCTACTAATTCTGCTACCACAGGGTCTGTAACTGCACTAAAAATAATAGGAATATCAGAAGTCACTTGTTTAGCACTTTGTGCAGCTTGAGTTGCTATCGTATAAATTAAATCTGTTTTATCATTTACAAATTTTTGAGCAATACTTATGGTATTTTCTACATCGGCCTGTGCATTTTTATAATCGATTTCAACATTCATTCCCAATTCCTTTAATCCATCCTCAAACCCTTTCCTTGCATCATCTAATGCAGGATGTTCTGCCAATTGACTTATGCCAATTTTAAAAACAACTTCCTCAGAAACCTCATTTGCAACTTCTTCTACATTATCATCTGTTTCCTTAACATTTGTGCTACAGCCAACAAATATCATGGCGACCATTAACACTAAAATTATTAATTGGCTTATTTTAAATTTTTTCATTTCTTTTCCCCCTCATTATAAAATTTTACTTCTTTATTTTTTTGTAAGTAGTTTTTGTCATAAAAATTTGATGCCGACACCTCAATAATTAGGGCAATAAAAAAATCCTTCATTCCTATAAATAAAGCTAAATAGCTATACTTATAGGGACGAAAGATTTAAATCCGCGGTACCACCCTAATTATGACAAAGTCATCACTTAATCAGACCTATCAGTCCTATCCCCTATAACGGTGGGCCTCCGTGCTCGTCTACTTGAATACTCGTTAAACGAACCTGCTCAGGAGTGTATATTGCATATCCCTTATTGTTGGTTTCCACCCTTCCCAACTCTCTATAAATAAGTTTTGATATCTTTCTCTCCTTCATAGCCTTTAAATGATATTAAGTATATAATAACGGTTTAACCGTACAATGTCAACATATTTTTAAAAACATTTTCCTTGTTTTTTTGAAAAACATTGTATTAGGTATATAGCCTTCAAGTAAAGTCAAGGCTCCAACTAGGTTTAGCATCAAACTAAATAGTTGACCCTTTTGTTTTTATGGACATATCATATCCTAGATTATAATAAGTGTTATTGTTAAATTCAAAAGTTTTTATTATATCAAGACCAAGTTTTTTGGTATGGGCAATGTAGGATCTAGGATTTATTTTGTTAATGAATGTAATTAAAATGGGGTATCTTTTTTTCATTTCTCGTCTTGAAAATTCAAAAAGATTAGGCAAGACATCTGTGCTCCTATATTTTTTGTCAATACATATGGGTCCATATTGATAAGAATTTTTTGTAGACAAAACCAGGCCCAAATATTTTATATTGGGCAAATCCTCTATCATATAGGCAAACAAAGGCCAGGCAGACCAATAATCCCATGAAGCAGCCATTGCATAACCCACAACCCTATCATTATCACAAACAATAGCTAACCCTTTTTCCCTTTCTATTAAGTCTTTAAATTGCTTTTCGGTAAAAAGGGTTGTTACAAAGCCATCAGGCCTATCTTCATCGCTAATAGTAGATACATGGTATTTTTTTTGTAATTCTGAGATGGCAGGGATATCCTCAAGTTTTGCATTTCTATATTCCATGGTATTTTTTCCTCCCTTAAGCACTTTCTTGTACTGATTGTACCACCTTTTACAACTTCTTGCTATATTATAAGGACTTTTTATATTTTAAAATGGGAATTAAATTATGATATAATCAAGATATATAAATTGTAAAAAACCCATGTGGCATGTTTTCAGAGTATTCTATCAGTTTATTGTTTTAAATCATAAAAATTAATTATATTTTTATCTAAGGAGGGTAAAAAATTATGACTAGACTAAGATTAGATCTCGAATTTGCAAAAGAAATGGACGAAAAAGACCAGCTCAAAAAATATAGGGACCGGTTTTATCTAGGGGAAGGTGAAATCTATTTTGATGGGAATTCCCTGGGGCCCTGTTCCAAAGATGCTGAAAAGACATTACTGGGTGTTCTGGAGGTGTGGAAAAAGGAGAAAATACTGATTTGGAATATTGACAATGGCAAATACTTCAAGTATCCCCAATACATAGGCGGGCTATTTGCTCCTATGATAAATGCAGGTGCCAACGAAATCACCATTACCAACAATACAACTACAAATATACACCAAGCACTAGCCACCTTCTACAGACCAGATAAAAATAAGTATAAAATATTGGTTGACGAGTTGAATTTCCCCTCAGATATCCATGCAGCGAAAAGTCAAGTTAAACTCCATGGCCTAGATCCAAAAGATGCAATTAAAGTTGTTCCTAGCAGGGATGGAAGGATTATTGAAGAGGATGATATAATTGAAGCCATGACAAATGATGTAGCCATAGCACTTTTGCCAAGCCTATTATATAGGTCTGCACAAC
>CAZUTD010000149.1:1122-4790 GCA_964623185.1 uncultured Clostridiaceae bacterium | reverse complement strand
AAAATTCTATGAATGGAAAGAGTAGATAAGTTCTGAAACCATAGCGAGTCGGGAATGGTGAAAGCCCGATGTGGATAAACTTATTGAATGGATCCATGAGAAGCAGTGTGAAATCTTTTGAGAGTATCGCTCGCCGTAAGTCTCACGTTACAGAGACAGGGTATCGAAGTGGATTTAAATCTAAACCATTTCCGTATCTGAAAGAGAGAGATGATATAAATCATCTAAAATAGGTGGCAACACGGGTATAAACATTTCGTCCTATACAGGGATAGAAGTGTTTTTTTATTTCCCTGTTATTTATACCAGCTATTTATTACAGGTGATTCGTCTAATAGGGGTGGCAACACGGAATCTAAGCATTTCGTCCTTTGAATAGGGATGGAATGCTTTTTTGTATTTTAAAGGGGGAATTATACTATGGACTTTAATTATGAAGAATTTGTGGAAAAAAATAAGGGAAAAAAAATAGCATCTATATCTTGTGAATTGGAAGGAGATACTGAAACGCCGATTTCTTTGTTCAATAAACTATGTAAGACCAGCAAAGTTTTTTTATTGGAAAGCGTAGAAGGTGGAAACAGATGGGGAAGGTTTTCCTATATAGGAAGGAAACCTTTTATGGAGATTATTGCTTATGATGACAATATCACCATAAAAAAGGAAAACGGGATAATTAAAAAAGAAGGGGATCCCCTTAGGCTTGTACAGGAAGTTCTAGATGATTATAGGACAGAAGCCCTCCATAGTCTAGAAAGCTTTGTTGGAGGAGCAGTTGGCCATATAGGCTATGATTTAATAAAAAATACTCATGGGGTAAAAAATCAAAATAAAGACCATATAGGGACTCCAGATTTACATCTGCTATTCCCAGAAGAAATTATCGCATATGATCATCTGAGGCAAAAAATCAAACTTATTATAAATCTGGAGCCAAAAGATTCGCTTGAAAAAACTTATAATCATGGTCTATCAAGATTAGAAACAATACAAAAAGAAATATCAGAGGACAAGACTGGACATAAGGGGATAAATATAAAAAAATCAAATGAGATTAATGGGATTAGCAATGAAAGCAAGGAAAGTTTTATGGCAAAGGTGGTTAAGGCTAAGGAATATATAGAGGAAAAACAAATATCCCAGGTGGTATTGTCCCAAAGATTTAGTTATCAAACAGAAATTGCTCCATTTGAGGCATATAGAAAACTAAGGGCCTTAAATCCTTCGCCATATATGTACTATATAGATTTTGGAACTTATCATCTTGTGGGTTCCTCGCCCGAAACCCTAGTAAAAATTGATAGGGGCAAGGTGGAGACATGTCCCATTGCAGGAACCAGGCCCAGGGGGAGGGATGAAAAAGAGGATGAAATGCTTGCAAGGGAATTATTAGAAGATGAAAAAGAAGTAAAGGAACACCTGATGTTGGTAGACTTATCCAAGGATGATATGAGAAAAATCTCCGAGGAAGGGACAATAGAGGTTGAAAAATTAATGGAAGTCCAAAAATATTCCCATGTTATGCACCTAGTATCTCATGTAAGGGCTAGGATGAAAAAGGGTCTAAAACAATACGATATTATCAAACATTGTGGGCCGGCAGGAACTGTCTCCGGTACACCTAAGCTAAGGGCCCTGGAAATTATAGAAAAACTTGAAAATGAAAGAAGGGGAATATATGCAGGGGCTGTCGGTTATTTAAGTTTTGATGAAAATATGGATATTTGTATTACCATACGGACAATAATTTTTAAAGACGGTATGGCCTATATTCAAGCTGGTGGAGGAATAGTCGCAGATTCAACACCCCAGGGTGAGTATGAAGAATCTATAAGAAAAGCAAGGGCACTTGTGGAATGTATTTAAGGGGGGAAAGATATGCAATTAGCAATAGATAAGGTAATTAATTTCAAGGATTTGACTGAAGAAGAAATGAGAAATTCAATGAATATTATAATGGAGGGCAGGGCCACCTCAACACAAATAGGGGGATTTTTAACCGGCCTGCGGATGAAGGGGGAAACCATAGAAGAAATTATCGGGGCCACCAAGGTCATGAGGGAAAAGGCTGAAAAAATTGAAATTGACCATGATTACACCGTTGATACCTGCGGAACAGGCGGGGACCAAAGCAATACTTTCAATATATCAACCACAGCGGCCTTCGTAGCAGCAGCAGGTTCAGTAACTGTGGTAAAGCATGGGAACAGGTCAGTTTCAAGCAAATGCGGGAGTGCAGATGTACTTGAAATGCTAGGTGTTAACATTGACTTGCCTTCAGAAAAGGTAAAAAAATGCATAGATGAACTGCAAATAGGTTTTATATTTGCACCAAAATTTCATCAAACAATGAAATTTGCCATTAATCCCCGGAGGGAGTTGGGAACAAGAACTATCTTTAATGTTTTGGGGCCTCTGACAAATCCGGCCAACCCTAGGAGCCAGGTGCTTGGTGTCTTTAATAAAAACTTGACCAAAACCTTGGCCGAGGTACTAGCGGGGCTAGGTCTAAACAAGGGAATGGTGGTACATGGTCTGGATGGATTGGATGAAATCACAATAACCACAAAGACAAAAGTATCCGAAATAAAAGAAGGTAAGGTGCATGAATATTATTTGGACCCTAGGGATTATGGAATATCTCTTAATCCTATTGAAAGGGTACAAGGTGGAAGCCCCAAAGAAAATGCTGAAATATTATTAGATGTCTTGAGGGGTGAGAAGGGGCCTAAAAGGGATATGGTTTTATTAAATGCGGGGGCCGCCATATATGTTGGTGGAAAGGCAAGCTCCTTGGAGGAAGGAATAGAAAAATCTAGGGAGATTATTGATAGGGGTCATGCCCTAGACAAACTAAATCAATTAATTAAACTTACACAGGAGTTGGGGTCATGATATTGGAAAAAATTGTTTTATCAAAAAGAAAGAGTTTGGAAGGGCAAAAAATAGTCATACCTTTGGAAAATCTTAAAAAACAAACAGAAAATCGACAGGTTAGAGATTTTAAAGAAGCTATAAAAAGAACTAATAAACTAAACATTATTGCTGAGGTTAAGAAGGCTTCGCCGTCAAAGGGTATTATAAGAAAAGACTTTAACCCTGTTGAAATAGCAAGAGCTTATGAAAAAAACCAAGTTAATGCAATTTCAGTTTTGACCGAGCAGGAGTTCTTTCATGGAAAGGACGAATATTTATCCTTAATCAGGAAAGAAACAAGAGTTCCAATTTTAAGAAAGGATTTTATAATTGACCCCTATCAGATATATCAGTCCAAGGTCTTAGGTGCGGATGCTATCTTGCTCATAGCGGCTATTTTGACGGGAGACCAATTAAGGGACTTTCAGGAAATTGCCAAATCTCTGAATCTAGGCTGCCTTGTAGAGGTCCATAACCTACCTGAATTAGACAGGGTACTGGAAACAGGGGCAGATATAATTGGAATTAACAACAGAAATTTAAAGAATTTTGAAGTGAATATTGAAACTACAGAAAGGTTAGCCCATAATATACCAAGGGAAAAAATAATTGTTAGTGAAAGTGGCATTTGTGACAGAAAGCATATGGAGTATTTAGAAAACATAGGTGTAGACTGTGTTTTAGTTGGCGAAAGTATTATGAGAGCCAAATCAATAGGAAGTAAAATAAAAGAATTACGGGGTGGATGATTT
>CAZUTD010000149.1:0-1112 GCA_964623185.1 uncultured Clostridiaceae bacterium | reverse complement strand
TGCGGATTAAAAAGGCATGAAGATATTACCTGTGTTAATCAATTAAAACCTGAATACATTGGCTTTGTATTTACAAGGAGTACAAGGCAGGTTAGCCCTGATTTGGCAAGGGAGTTAGGAAAAAACTTGGATAAGAATATAAAGAAGGTTGGAGTTTTTTTGAACCAGCCATTGGAAGTAGTAAAGAAGATTGAAAGGGAATGTGGGCTGGACGTTTTACAATTTCATGGGGATGAAAGTCCAAGCTATTGCAATTCATTTGATAAGGAAGTATGGAAATCTTTTTCAATAAAAAACCAAGAAAGTTTAGAATTATTAAAAGAATACGAGGTTGATAAATATTTATTAGATACTTGGGTTGAAGGGGAGAGGGGAGGAACCGGAAAAAAGTTTAATTGGGCCCTACTAGGGAATCTGAATAAGAATAAGGCTATAGTGTTGGCTGGTGGGCTAAAACCGGAAAACATCAGGGAGGCTATTCAAAAGGCAAGGCCTATGGTAGTTGATGTAAGTTCCGGGGTAGAGACTAATGGATGTAAAGATTATGGACAAATAAAAAAATTCATAGATGAGGTAAGGAGAGAGTTCATATGAACAAGAGATTTGGTAAATTTGGTGGGCAATTTGTACCGGAGACATTAATGAAGGCATTAATCGAATTGGAAAATGAGCTTATGAAGGTTAAGGAGGATAAGGATTTTCAGGAATCATATCAACATTATGTAAAAGAATATTCTGGAAGACCAACATCCCTATACTATGCTGAAAATCTAACAAGGAAATTAGGCGGTGGTAAGATATATTTAAAAAGAGAGGATTTAAACCATACGGGGGCACATAAAATCAATAATGTAATTGGCCAAGTTTTGTTGGCAAGAAGAATGGGGAAAAAACGAATTATTGCTGAAACAGGGGCAGGTCAGCATGGGGTTGCTACTGCTACCATATGTGCTATGTTTGGATTAAAATGTGAGGTTTATATGGGTCAAGAGGATGTGGAAAGGCAGGCATTAAATGTCTTTAAGATGGAATTACTAGGGGCAAAGGTTAACCCTGTTCTATCCGGTACTGCTACCCTAAAGGATGCCACAAATGAGGCCATTAGGGATTGG
>CAZUTD010000148.1:0-4812 GCA_964623185.1 uncultured Clostridiaceae bacterium | reverse complement strand
GCTAATCACATTTATAATAATATATAAAAGGGTTTTTACAGGCAAACCTCATTATTCGTTATTATAACCAATTATTGCTTATTATTACAACTTATCTCGTGTTTTTAAAGTTTTTCATTGTTTTTCTCTAAGTTCAATTTCATATTATAATAAGTTTTGTACCACTGCCATTAATCCTAGGATTAATGGTTGCACTAGTTGATAAATTATTGGTATGGCTACAGCAGGTAATATATTTGCTACGGGGATTCTTTTTATCTCTAGGACATTTAAGGATATTCCTACAATTAATAGGCCCCCTATGGCTGACATTTCTGCAATTACAGCATCCACTAGCAGGTGTCTTAGGCCACTAGCAGCTAGGGTTATGATTCCTTGATAGATAAAAACTGCCCCGGCAGAAAAAACTACCCCTATCCCCAAGGTGGATGAAAAAATGATGGCCGAAATCCCATCAATTAAAGATTTAGCATAGAGGGTCTCATGGTTTCCTGTTAGACCACTTTCTAGTGAACCTACTATGGCCATAGCCCCTACACAAAATAAAAGGCTGGCTGTTACAAATCCTTTTGCAACTGTTCCCTCTCCCCCACCCATCTTATCTTCAATCCATAAACCAAGGTCGTTTAACTTTTTATGTATTTGTAGCCTTTCGCCAATAATTCCGCCTAAAACCACACTAAAAATCATCAGGATTATATTCTCTGATTTAAAAACTCCCATTAAGCCAATAGCTAACACGGATAAACCAATACCCTGCATAACAGTGGTCCGATAATTATCCAAAATTCCCTTCCTTAGTAGTAAGCCTATAAGCCCTCCTATAATTATTGCTACAGTATTTACTATAGTTCCTAGCATATGTCTTCCTCCCCCCTATTAATAATCTATCCCTTGCCAATACCTAATTCTCTAGCGTAATAGAATAGGTATTGTTGGGCATAACCTGCATACTTGCCAAACTTTTCCCAGGCAAATTCCTGGATCTCCTTTGGACTTGCCTCCCTATGGAAATAAAAATATTCCATTACCCTTTTTACCCATACATCCACCGGGAAGGCTTGCATTTTACCCATGCAAAAAAACAAAACGCAATGGGCCACCTTTGGGCCCACACCTTGATATTTCAATAGATTTTTTTTGCAATTTACTATATCAAGCCTTGCAATCTCATCTAATTCTGTGGGTTCCATATCTAGCATTGAAGCCGTTTTCTGGATATAGGCCGCTCTATAACCAAGATTGCAAGCCTTTAGCTCCTCAATGGATAATTGAGATAAAACTCTTGCGGTAGGAAATCCATATCTTTTCTCACCATGGAATTCACCTAAGTATTCCCCATAAGCCCCTGCCAATAATTCAATGGTCTTTTTAATCCGGGGTATGTTATTATTTGCAGAGATAATAAAGGAAACCAAGGTTTCCCAAGGCTCTTGCCTTAATATCCGGATACCCTTTCCAAATTCTATCGCTTTCTGCATGACCTCATCGTCTTGAGATATTTTGTTTTTTATTATTCCATAGTCGGTCCCTAAATCAAAATATTTGATCCAAATATTTTCAAAATCTTCCCTTGTGCTATTTTCAATAATTATATCCTTGTCTAGCTTTTGGACACTTATGACCCTATTGTGGGCTACTCCTGTAAAACTGCTATCTTGATTTTCATTCCAGCGAAAACATTGTCCGCACTCAAAAATATGTCGGGGAATAAAATCCTTCGCATTTTTTAAAATTATTTTATCTTTTTTGTAGTCAATATCCAGTTTCATTCTTTTCACCTTTATGCCCTTTGCAAATACCTAATCAAATATAGGATGATAAACATGATATAATTGGTAGAGTTTTGCTCCTGTATTTCTATCAATAAATATGACTTTTTCTTGGCTTTCCTTTAATATTTTAAAACTATATGCCAGCTTAGGCTGATACTGGGTATAAAATGACCTTACAACTGCCAGGCCATTGTAGTCCATCTTGCCAAATTCCTCTTGATATTTTTCCTGGATTTCCTCTATTTCCATACCTGTCCTAAATCTTGGTGGTTCAGTACCCCTAAAATCATTAATGAATTTTAATATTTCACCCGATGTAGATGCAATATTGACAATATAAGCATCGCTTACAATCTGTATATCATCAATTATAGGAGTAAATCTAAAGGCATAAATATCAGAAAAGTCTTCAATCTCCTTAATATAGAACATCTCTTCCTTCATTTCACCTTGATAAAATCCCTTGACCCAGTCCCTCGCAATATCAATGGCCTCTTTTTGCGATATCTTTTTCCCATCTGAGGCAGACTTCTTGAGTTCAAAACCACGCATTTGCCCGTTAGTCGCATCGATCAAGAGGGTATAGCTTGGATCTGCATCATTTTCGTCCATGAAATCCAGTTCATAATAATGGACTCCATCCTTTATCATGATTTCCTGGTCACCCTCCCCTAGAAAAAATTCATTCAAGAAGGGCATTTTTTCTAGAGCCATAGTCACAGCCTCTTCATATCCCATATATTCGGGATGTTTGTTGGGTATTTTACTATGCCTATAAAGTCTATGGGTTTCTTCAATACTGTTAGCAATTTGTCCTAGGCCATTTTCGTGTGTGGTCAAATCCTTTTTTTTCAGTAGCCTGCCCTCAATGTTATGGTATATTAATAATAATTTATTTAGTTGTTGGGCTGAACTTTCTAGCATTTCTACATCATGCCTCATAAGTTTATTATCATTTGCCCCATATTGATTGGTTAGGTGGTGGCTGATGGTATTTCTCATGGTCTCAATGCTGGATAAACCCATTAGCATTATCTCATTGGGCTCCTTGGGAGATTGGTTTAAATCTACCCAACGGCCAAATGCAGTAGTCAAGTTAGCCATACTTCTTTCCAATTTTGCAAGAGACTCTGGGTTGTTTTCTTTTATTAATTCCTCAATATACATGACGCTTTGTCTTATATCACTTTCTACATCCGATGCGACTATTGAAGTGGCTCGTTCAATTTTTTCCCGTGCCTCTAATAAACTTTTATAATTAATAAGATTTACACTAATGCTAATTGATAACAATAATACTAGAATGGTTTTAGCATATCTCTTCATGTTAAAAACTACCCCCTAGTTAATTTATACTATATATCATACCACAAAGACACAAGATTGAATACGGAAAATCCTTATCCTTTTAAGAGGATTTTTGTCTAATAATCAGCATTCCAGGGGATTTATTTGATTTTGCTACCCTGTTTCAATATTAATTGCTGCCTTTTTAAGGAAGTCCCTGGCTTGATTTGTTTTTATTTCAATGAAAATAATTTTGTTTTATGATAAAATAATATTCAATTGTAAGATTCCCTACATATTTTTTTATTCAGTAAAAATACTAATACAATTCAATAAAGTAATCTCATTTTTAAAAATAAGATAGAGGTGATACTAATGGATGAACAATCATTGAAACAGTATAAACTATTAGCAGAGTTTTTAGGCAAAACCCTGGGCTCCGAGTATGAAATAGTCCTTCATAATGTTACAGGTAAAACCCCTACTATAGAATATATAGTTAATGGTCATATTAGTGGACGGAGTTTGGAGGAACCTTCTACGGATTTAACCTTTAAATATATATCTGACACAACCGTTTCAAACAACGACTATATCATAAACAAAAAAGGTATTTCTAAGAAAAACAAGGTTGTCCGGTCGTCTACCTTGTTTATAAAGGACAATGACGGAAACCTGACCGGTATGCTTTGCATCAATTTTGATGGCAGTAAATATATTAATTTGGCCAAAAGAATTTTACAATTAACCCATATAGAAAATGCTTCCATAGAGAATGAGACCCTCCAGGATAATAATATAATTGACAGTATCCCAACATCCATTTCCGGAGTTGCAGATGATGTTTTAAGTCAAACACTGGATTACTCAGATATACCAGTAGAACGCTTAACCCAGGAAGAAAAAATTGATATTGTTAGGGAACTAAATTATAAAGGGGTTTTTATGCTAAAGGGGGCAGTAAGTGAAGTTGCAGAAAAGTTAGGAGTTTCAGAAGCTACATTATATAGGTATATTAGAATTGTATCAAAGGAAAATTAATTTTTACAAGTTTAGCAATTTAATAAAAAAACAGGTAATCCGGCAAATGGATTACCTGTGCTTTTTCACAACTTTATTTTTTTATTGGCTCTAATTTTGAGGTAAAGTGGCGAAGTATTTTAGGCTCCCATGTTACCCTATAGCCTGGTATTTCACTCGCTCTTGCCTTGATAGCTATTAGGGCCTCCACTATTATATCTAAATGTGATTGGGTATATACCCGTCTAGGTACAGCCAACCTTGTAAATTCAAATTCTGCCTCAATTTGCTCCCCTGTATCAGGGTTATTTCCCATCATATAGGAACCTATATCACAAGACCTGATTCCGGCCTCCTTATATAGTTCGACAGCCAGGGCCTGGCCAGGAAACTCATAATAGGGCAAATGTGGCAGTAATTTTTTAGCATCTATAAAGACAGCATGGCCTCCAACTGGTGATTGGTATGCTATCCCCGCCTTATCTAATTTTTCACCCATATACTCCATTTGACCAATCCTGTATTTCAGATAATTATAATCTATACCTTCTTGCAAACCTATGGCCAAGGCTTCTAAGTCTCTACCTGCAAGGCCTCCATAAGAGATAAAGCCCTCAAAGGGTATAGTTCTTGCCTTCACATCTTCATATAATTGGGCATTATCTTTAATAGCAATCAAACCGCCCATATTGACAATGGTATCCTTTTTGGCAGACATGGTAAAGGTGTC
>CAZUTD010000147.1:0-4840 GCA_964623185.1 uncultured Clostridiaceae bacterium | reverse complement strand
TCAAACCCTAAGACCAGGTGGTTTTGCCCTGACAGAAAAAGCAGTAGAACTTTGCAAATTTACCAAAGGGGATATTCTTTTGGACTTGGGTTGTGGTTGTGGTGCTACAATAGAATACCTAAATAGGAAATATGGTATAAGGGTTGTTGGCATCGATCCATCAGAGAAGCTATTAAATATTGCTAAAACAAATTATCCTAGTGGTGATTTTATATTGGCTAAGGGAGAGGACCTACCATTTCAAACCGAAAAATTTGATGGAATTTTATCAGAGTGCACCCTTTCTTTAATGGAGGACTTAAGTGGGGTCTTGGGGCAAGTTTATAGAGTATTAAAAAATGATGGTTATTTTGTTATAACGGATGTTTATGCAAAGGAACCTGTTTTTTTGGACCAAGTAAATAAAAAACCTGCCAACACATGTATGAGGGGCCTCCACGATTTGCAATCATTAAAAGAATGCCTCCGTGATGAGGGGTTTGAGATTATATTGTTGGAGGACCATAGTTTTTTTCTGAGGGAATTAATGGTGAAGATTATATTCTCTTATGGAAGTATGGGGATTTTTTGGAATAAAACATCTGAAGCCTGCCTGGATGGTGAGAAGTTTCAGGACTTATTGAAAAAATGCAAGCCTGGGTATTTTCTTATGGTCGCTAAAAAAAGGGGGTAGTGATATTGGATGAACTCGGTTTTAGAATATTTCAGATGGCATCGGGAGGATTTTGTTGTAGCCAAATAATGTTGAAATTAGCATTAGAGGAAGAGGAAAATGAAAATACGGATTTGATACGGGCCATGAGCGGATTGTGTAATGGTGTTGGGTCCAGTCAGGGAATTTGTGGCGTCCTAACAGGCGGGATAGGTGTATTAGGACTTTATGCTGGTAAGGGTCTGGCTAATGAATATCCCAAAGAAGGATTCGGAGCCATGGTAGATGACTTCATGGACTGGTTCGAAGATGAATTTGGGGCAAGGGATTGTGTGGACTTGATAGGGGTGTATAATTTTGAAGATGAGAACAGGCAAGAGGCCTACCCTGTCAAATGTGGGGATATTTTGGCAAAAAGCTATATGAAAATCGCTGAAATATTAGATGAATATAACTATGAATTGGGAAGTAGGGAGCAATGAAACCCATGATTGATATCTATAAAACTTATAGTCTGTGCCCTGTATGTATGAAAAAAATAGGAGCTCGGTTGACTAGCGAGGGGACCAGCTCTTATTTAATCAAAACTTGCCCCGACCATGGTGAATTTAAAACAAAGGTCTGGTTGGGCAAAATACCTATAAAGGAATGGGTTTTAAAAAAGGAAAAACCCTGTATTAAGAATCCTAGTACTAAGGTAAAGTATGGCTGTCCTTTTGATTGTGGTTTATGCGAAATCCATAGGCAAAATACTTGTACAGCCTTAATAGAAGTTACAGAAAATTGTAATATGAATTGTAAATTTTGTTTTGCTAGTTCCCATGGGGGCAAGTCCCAAGATCCAAGCATTGAACAAATAAAATTTCAATATGAAAGCCTAATGGCCGCATCCGGTAAATGCAATGTCCAGCTTTCTGGTGGGGAACCCACTATAAGGGATGATTTGGACTTAATTATACAAATGGGAAAAGAAATAGGATTTGAATTTATACAGGTTAATACCAATGGTGTCCGTATTGCCAAGGATGAAAAATATCTTAGAGACTTAAAAGATGCAGGCCTAAGTTCTGTTTTTTTACAATTTGATGGAACTGAGGATAGGATTTATGAAAACTTAAGGGGAGAGAAACTCTTAGATACTAAAATCAAGGCAATTGAAAACTGTAAAAAGTATGGGATAGGAGTCATACTAGTTCCTACCCTAGTCCCAGGTGTTAATACCCATAATATTGGGCAAATAATTGCCTTTGCCTTGGACTACCTACCTGAAGTAAGGGGGGTGCATTTTCAACCCGTTAGTTATTTTGGGAGGATACCAGTTTTACCAGAGGATAAGGACAGAATTACCCTGCCTGAACTTATGGAGGCCATAGAAATCCAGACCCGTGGTAAGATACCTTTAAGCAGTTTTAAACCCCCTGGCTGAGAAAATCCCTTATGCTCCTTTAGTGGGAGCTATATGTACGATGGAAGTGCGGGGACAATGAAAGTTAAAAAATCTTCCAAGTGCTGTGGAGCTTCTGAGGATGTTGAGAATGCTTACTTAAAGGCTAGGGACTATGTTTCAAGAAATTGGTCTCTAGATGGGATAAAACCCCTAATATCTGCAAATGGAAAGATGGATAAAAATAATCAGGATTGGGATAAAATTATTGACCATATATATAAATACTCTTTTAGCATATCAGCCATGGCTTTTCAAGATGTTTGGAATCTTGATATTGAGCGGGTAAGGGATTGTTGTATTCATGTAGTAAATAGGAAAGGAAAGCTTATACCCTTTTGTCTTTATAATATCTCGGATAAGGAAGGTAAGTATTTATATAGAGAATAGAAAGGGGTTAGGGGATGGAAAAAACACCTTTGGAAGATTGGATTGTGGAGAAAACAAACATAGAAAGGAATAGGGAAGCCCTAGAAGAATATCAAGTAAAAAAGATTAGAGAAACAATAGAGTATGCCAAGTCCCGAAGTAGTTTTTATAGGGAAAGGCTAAGAGGGATAGAGGCCGATGAAATTAAGAGGATGAGTGATATAAAAAAGATACCCTTTACTTATCCAGAAGATATAAAAAACAATTGCTTTAGTTTTTTATGTGTTTCACAGAGGGATATTCAAAGAATAATTACAATAAACACATCGGGCACCAGCGGTGATGAGAAGAGGGTTTTTTTTAATGGTGAAGATATAGAGGGTATAATTGATTTTTTCAAGCACGGCATGTCTTGTTTAACAAATAAAAACGATAGGGTTTTGGTTCTATTGCCTGGGGATTCTTTTGCCAGTATAGGAGATTTATTAAAAAAGGCCCTAGCTCTTTCTGTTAGGTCATGCATTACACAGGGAATGTTAAGGGATGTGGGGGAAACTGTTTCGAGAATTCTTAACCATGATATTAATTGTATAGTTGGTTTACCCACTCAAATTTTGCATTTAGCGAGGACAAATGAGGAGATTTTTAAAAATAAGATTGAAAAGGTTTTATTATGTTCGGATTACGCTCCCCAGTCCATAGTTAACACCTTATCAAATGATTATAATTGTCGTGTCTTTATTCATTATGGCATGTCAGAAATGGGCTATGGGGGCGGGGTATTGTGCGGGGCATTAAAGGGTTATCATTTAAGGGAAGCAGACTTGTACTTTGAGATAATAAATCCTCAAACCAAGGAAAATTTGCTAGATGGTGAATATGGCGAGATTGTATTTACAACCCTTAATAGGTATGCGATGCCTTTAATAAGATATAGGACTAACGATTTAGGGGCTTTTGATTCGGACAATTGTCCTTGTGGTAGTTTTTTAAAAAGCATTAAAAGTGTTTTGGGAAGAATTGATAACAGGGTTTTGCTTAATGATAATCAATTTCTTTACCTAAGGGAACTTGATGAACTTATATTTTCTTATAAGGAAGTTTTAGATTATAAGGCCTATATAAGCCAAAAAAATGAGTTGGTTTTAGAGGTGGAAACCCATTGTTTTGAAGGATTTAATAGTAGGAATATAGAAATAAAAACTAGGCTAGAAAATTATTTACATAATAAGTTTCAACTTGAAAAGGATTTAGAGCTTCTTATACTTGTAAAAAAGCATGGATTTCAAGCATTAAATAGCATGGGGAAAAGAATGATTTTAAATTATAGAGGGGGTTAAATTATAATGGAAAATATCTATGTATCTATAGGGAAGTTATTAGAAGAAAACACAGATTTCGTAATTGCAACCATTCTTGAAAAATCAGGCTCTGCGCCCAGGGAAAAAGGTGCTAAGATGCTAATTATGAAGGATTCCTCTATAATAGGAACCATAGGTGGGGGAATGATGGAGGCCTTGGCTATAAAGGCGGCAAAAGAGGTGTTTGAAAATAAGCTACCCCGGATAAAAGAATTTGTTTTATCTAATAAAGAGGCGGCTGCCTTGGGCATGATATGTGGTGGCGATGTGAGGGTACTATTAGAATATATGGATAGCACTAGGAAGGATTTAGGCAGTATTTATGATAAGTTAATGGAAGTAGAAAATATGAATACAAACTTGGCTATTATAACCCTTATAGAGGATTGGGAAAACAAGGCCGTTTTAAATAAATGCATATACACAGGGGATGAGATTTATGGTAATGAAAAGGACAGAATATTAGAGGTTTTTAAAGGATTGGGCAAGGATTTTAAAGATATAAGTGTCCATGAAGTGGATAAAGGAAGTGACAAGTATATAATTGAAAAGATTACAAGGTCTAATAAGCTTTATATTATAGGGGCAGGCCATGTAGGACAAAAAATTTCTGAAATTATGAAAATCCTTGGTTTTTATGTAGTGGTTATGGATGACAGAATAGAATTTGCTAATAAGGATAGGTTTAATACCGCAGATGAGGTTATGGTTTTACCTTCATTTGACAATCTGTTTGAGCATTTTACAGTTAGCGATAAGGACTATGTAATTATAGTTACGAGGGGGCATGCTTTTGACAAGGAGGTTCTTGCCCAATGCCTTACAAGCAAGGCCAAGTACATTGGAATGATTGGAAGTAGAAGGAAAAAACAATTAATTTATGAGCAACTTTTAACGGAAGGTTACACGGAAAAAGAATTAGCGGAAGTCTATTGTCCAATTGGACTTTCAATAAATGCGGATACCCCTGAAGAAATTGCTGTAAGTATTGCAGCAGAAATAATACAAATCAAG
>CAZUTD010000146.1:0-4878 GCA_964623185.1 uncultured Clostridiaceae bacterium | reverse complement strand
CAGGGGACTGAAAATCCCCGTGTCGGTGGTTCGATTCCGCCTCTGGGCACCATTTTTTTTATTGGGGCGGCATAGCTTAGTTGGCTAGAGCGTTCGGTTCATACCCGAAAGGTCACAGGTTCGACCCCTGTTGCCGCTACCATTATACAGATGAATTAGCTTAAAAGTCTATACTTGAATGTATTAATTAAAGACCTGCACTAGTTGCAGGTCTTTTGTTTATTTTTTGCTAGATTGTGAGTTCTTGTTATAAAAATGGATTATTGATAGAATAAGGTTGATGACGATGAATAATAACTTTAATAGGAAGTGATTATTATGCCTAGGATAGGATATATTGCTCCAAATTTTAAAATGGCTAATATAGCCAAAAAAGTGTTTGATAAGCATGGTGTAAATGTAGCCATTGAAATAGGAAATATTGAAATTGGTGCTGATAAGGCTGAAATGCTTGTGGGCAAAGGTATTAAGGCTTTTATTGCTAGGGGGGGTACTGTCTTAAGCATTAGGGAGCGTTTAAATGTCCCGGTCGTTGAAATACCGATTACGGCGGAGGATATAGCAAGGGCTCTTTTAGAAGCTAGTGAATTTGGTGATAAAATTGGTATCATCGGTTTTTATAATTTGTTAAAGGGCCTAGAATCCTTTAATCCACTATTAAGCATTGATTTAAAACAGGTATATGTCGAAAGTGCCGAGGAACTTTACGGGGAAATTTACAGGGCAAAGCAAGAGGGGATAAAAAGCATTATAGGTGGTGCTGTCCAATGTAAAACTGCTAGAAAATTAGGTCTGCATTCGGTTTTTCTAGAATCAAGCCCTGAGGCTATTTATGATTCTTATTGTCAGGCGGAGACACTGGTAAATGTTCTCCAATTGGAGCAGCAAAAATCTGAAGAAATTAGGGCTATATTAGATTATGCTAGGGATGGTTTTGTGGCCATTGATAAGGATGGAAGAATAACCTTGATTAATGATGCAGCCACAAAAATAATGAAAGTTGCCACAAAAGATATTGTTGGTAAAAGCTTATCTGAGGTCTGTCCAGGACTCAAGTCTTTGCGGGAGGTTTTGGATACAGGTAAAGAATATACAAATGATATTACATCTATAGAATCTACCACAATAATTTATAATAGGATACCCATAGTTGTCCAGGGACAAATTGTTGGTGCTGTTGCAACTTTTCAGGATATTAATATTTTGCAGGAGGCTGAATCTAAAATAAGGAGGCAGTTTTATGCAAGCGGCTTGTATGCTAAATATACCTTTAATGATATAGATGGGGTTAGCAAGGAAACAAAAAAGGCAATGAAATTTGCCGCACAGTTTGCAAAGACAGAATCGACAATCTTAATCATGGGTGAGACCGGTACTGGTAAGGAAGTCTATGCACAAAGCATTCATAATGCGAGTAATCGCAAAGTCGGACCCTTTGTGGCAGTTAACTGTGCATCCCTACCACAAAATCTTTTGGAAAGTGAATTATTTGGATATGTTGAGGGGGCCTTTACTGGGGCTAGAAAAAAAGGCAAGGCAGGGCTTTTTGAACTAGCTCATAGGGGGACTATTTTTCTAGATGAAATAAGCGAAATACCTTTGGAGCTACAAGGAAGGTTGCTTAGGGTACTCCAAGAAAAGAGTATTATGCGCTTGGGTGATGATAAAATAATACCAGTAGACCTCAGGGTAATAGCCGCTACCAATAGGGATTTGGTTGATTATGTAAGGCAGGGCAACTTTAGGGAGGACCTCTTTTTCCGCCTTAATATTTTAACCTTATATCTGCCTCCTTTACGGGAAAGGGCTGAGGACATACCAATTTTAGTAGATAGGTTTATGGAAGAATATAATACAAGGGATAAAGCTATTGTTTTGTCGGAAAAAACTTTAAAGAGATTAACAGAATATAAATGGCCAGGCAATATAAGGGAACTGCGAAACTTAGTAGAGAGGATTTGTGTTTTAGATAATTATAATTTAATAGAAAATCAATTGATAGAGGAGTTCATAGCTGCCAATGAAAAACTATATACCCATATCAATGCAAAATCGAATGCCAACCCAAGTATGGAAGAAGTTGAGGAAGTTTTAAGAAGTGTTGGTAATAATAAAACGCAGGCGGCAAAAATCTTGGGCGTGGATAGGACTACCCTATGGAGGTGGTTAAAAAATAAATGATAAAAATTTCAAATAAGTGTTGCATGAAACAGGAGATGGTGTTGCATGCAACACTTATTTTTTTTATGATAAAGATAAAAATTCTTTATTTCTTTATTTATTTTTTCTTATTTTTAAATAAATAAGGAACTATTTGCTCCAAGGGTTGAAAATTCAAGGGAGGTTGGCAGTAAGGATTAAGATTGGGAAATTAAAACTTTAAAATTAAAATGTTGGCACGCTTCTTGCAACTTCTATATGGTAGGAAAGTAAATATTAAATATCTTATTAAATCTAGCGATAGATGCCTGAAATAACAAGCATTATAGAAAAATATTTAATTTAAAAATATTTATTGCATAGTTAAAATGTATACATTTAAAAAAGAATTAGGAAAGATTCAGGGATTTAATTAGCTGGCCAGCGAAAATGAAAGAATTAATATTTAATGGTAAAAAACGACTTTACTATAAGGTAAAAGACAGGAGGCAAAAAACATGGCATTAAAACCATACAGGAGTAATGATGTTGTTGATGGTCTTGAACATGCAGGAAATAGGGCACATTTAAAGTGTATAGGATTAATTGAAGATGAACTAGAGAGGCCCTTTATTGGTGTTGTAAATACTTTTAATGAGATGCACCCAGGGCATAAGCATTTAAACGAAATTGCACAGGCTGCTAAGGATGGCATAAGAAGAGAAGGCGGGATCCCATTTGAATTCAACACCATAAGTATTTGTGATGGGGTTACCCAAGGACATATAGGCATGTGTTCAGTATTGCCCAGTAGGGATGTGATTGTTGATTCCGTAGAATTAGTGGCGGAAGCCCAACGGATGGATGGGCTTGTAATGATAGCATCCTGTGATAAAATTGTTCCGGCTATGCTGATGGCAGCGGGAAGAATAAATATACCAACTATAATAGTTACTGGTGGACCTATGTTACCAGGCAAATTCCAAGGAAGAGACTTAGCAATTTATGAAATTCGCGAAGCAGGAGCCCAGGTTAAATTGGGTAAGATGACAGAAAAAGAATTTAAGGAAATGGAAGATAGTATCTGTCCGACTGCTGGTTCTTGTTCCATGATGGGTACAGCCAATACCATGTCGTGTTTGGCAGAGGCTTTTGGACTAACAGTTCCAGGATGTTCTACCACCCATGCAGTTTATTCGAGAAAACTGAGGGAGGCAAGGATGAGTGGGATTACTATTATGGACTTAGTTAAGAAGGATATTAAGCCAAGAGATATAGTGACTCAAGATGTTATCAATAATGTAATAGTAGTGGATATGGCTATAGGTGGATCGACTAACTCGACCCTACATCTGCCAGCAATAGCAGATGAATTTGGATTTAAAATTGAGGCTGATGATTTCGAAAAAATAAGCAGAAATACACCTCATTTGGTAAATGTCAAGCCTTCCGGGGTATATACTCTTATAGACTTTGACTTAGCTGGTGGTATTCCAGCCGTAATGAAAGAACTTGGGGAAGAATACCTGAATTTAGATGTTGAAACAGTGATTGGAAAAACTTGGCGTGAAATATTGGTAGACCATGAGATAAGGGACACTAAGGTTATTACAAGATTAGAAGCACCCCTACATGAACAAGGAAGCTTGGCTATCCTTAAGGGTAACCTAGCACCTGAAGGAGCTGTGGTTAAACAATCAGCAGTTGTTGAAGATATGATGGTCCATACAGGTCCTGCCAAGGTTTTCAATTCTGAGGAAGAAGCTATAGCTGCTATGCTTGATAATCAGGTTGATAAGGGCGATGTTGTTGTTATTCGCTATGAGGGTCCAAGAGGTGGACCGGGAATGCGTGAAATGCTGACAGCTACTACTATAATGATGGGTCTGGAGTTAGGCGAAACTACTGCACTTGTAACTGATGGTCGCTTCTCAGGTGGTACGAGGGGGCCTTGTATTGGTCATGTTGCACCAGAGGCAGCGGCAGGAGGGCCAATTGCCTTTATAAATGATGGAGATATGATTACAATTGATATACCCAATCGTTCTATAGAACTTAATGTAGGGGAAGAAGAGCTAGAATCAAGGAAGAAAAATTGGGAACCAATACCTGTAAAGACTAATAGCAAATATTTGCGTAGATATAGCAATTTGGTGGATAGTGTGTGGAAGGGTGCAGTCTTAAAAGATGCCCTAGATTAAAGGAAAATTAAATGTAAATTAATGTATCTTGCTTGAAGCAAAAAGTAAGTTTAAAATTAACTTTAAAAATAAATGCTATATAAAACAACTATTAAGGGGGTGACATAAGGAAATTTGAGGTAAATTTTATCTGCAGAAATTATTTTAATGAAAAGAAGGGGAGAGAAATATGAAAAAACTAATTAGTATTCTAACAGTATTTCTTTTATTAGCTGCAGTTTTTGTGGGTTGTAGTAACGATGCAAAGCAACCAGAGACAGGACCAACTGAAGGAGAAACCCAAAGTGTGGATTGGCCTAAGAAAACAGTAAATATCATTGTACCTTATAATGCTGGTGGATCAACAGACGTTTTTGCAAGAATTTTAGCAACTGAATTAGAACCAATCTTTGGACAATCAGTTGTTGTAACAAATGTTGCAGGTGGTGGAGGTGCTGTTGGGTTTGCTAATACACTTGCTAGTGCAGCAGATGGTTATACAGTAACAGTTTCTAATGGTGCGTCACTTACTTTAGGTGGAATTGGAAATGTGGACTTT
>CAZUTD010000145.1:0-4964 GCA_964623185.1 uncultured Clostridiaceae bacterium | reverse complement strand
ATTAGATATCTTAAAAACACCATAGAGGACAGCAGAATATCAATAGATGTGGAGCTAGCGGAGTTTACTATCAATCATACTCAGGAATATATTATTCAAGAAATTTATAAGGCCCAACCAGATGTCATAGGCTTTTCATGCTATATTTGGAATGTGGATATGATACATAAGATAAGCAAAATCTTAAGGAAGGTCTTACCCAAAGTAATAATTATATGTGGAGGTCCGGAAGTATCCTTTGAGGTAAATAAGATTATGGAATGCAATGAGGCGATAGATTTTATCATTATGGGAGAGGGAGAGCCCACTTTACCTAAATTGCTTGATGCCCTTAAAGAAAATAAAGATTATTCAAAAATTAATAAAATTGCCTTCAGAGATACAGATAAAATCTTTGTAAACAATAGTTCTATACAGCCAGTTAAGATGGAGGATTTAGTTTTTCCATATGGGAAGGAAACTATAAATCCCGAAAAAATTATTTATTATGAAAGTTCGAGGGGGTGCCCATATAACTGTCAATATTGTCTTTCATCCATTTTCCAAGGTGTTAGATATAGGCCATTAGAATTGGTTAAAAAGGAAATAAGGTATTTTATAGACCAAGGTGTGAAGCAAGTAAAGTTTATTGATAGGACATTTAATGCCAGGAAAGATTTTGCTATGGAGATTATGAGCTTCATACTTTCGCATAGTAACGGGAAAACCAATTTTCACTTTGAAATTGTTGCTGAATTACTAGATGATGAGATGCTAGAATTTTTATCAACAGTTCCTGTTGGTTTGTTCCAATTTGAAATAGGAGTACAATCAACAAACCTAGAAACGCTGCAAATCATACAAAGAAAAATGAATTTTGCAAAACTTAAAAGGATTGTAAGTGAGATTGACAAGGGGGCAAACATTCACCAGCATCTAGACTTAATTGTGGGATTACCAAAGGAAGATTATGCTAGCTTTAAAAAATCCTTTGATGATGTATTTTATTTAAGGCCCCAAAAACTCCAAATGGGATTCCTAAAACTTTTAAAAGGGTCTGGCATTAGGGAAAATGCTGCTGACTATAATTATGATTATGATAAGGATCCTCCTTATGAAGTATTACAGAATGATGCCCTGTCTTATGATGATATTATAAGGCTAAAAGGGATAGAGGAAATTTTAGATATATATTGGAATAGGCGAATGTATAAAAATAGTATTGATGTGATTATTGCAAACTATTTTGATAGCCCATTTGAGTTTTTTGAAAAGTTTTGGTTTTATTGGGACAAAAAAGGTTTTCACCATCAATTACATAGCAGAAATAAATTGTATGAAATATTGTTGAATTTTTATGAGATTTATTGTATAAAAAATATGGGGGTATTTAGGGAGGTATTAAAGCTTGATTATATAAAACATAATAAAGTTTCAACCCTACCACCTTTTTTCACATTGAATAGGGATAAGACTTTTAAAGATAGATGTCATAAATTTTTGCAGAATCCTAAATGTTTGCAGAAGTATTTGCCCAGCTACATCGATTTGCCAGCCAAAGAAATTATAAAAAAAGTGCATTTCGAGAATTTTCATTTTAACTTGGCAGATATAGAGGAAAATCCTCAACTATTTAAAACCGCCGAAAGGGGAAACTTTGTATTTTTATTTGACTATAATATGGACAGCAAGGCAATAGAGAGTTGCAAATATTTTGTTTTAGATAATGAAGAGTTTTAATAGGTATATATAACTAAGGAAAGAGGATAAAAAATGGAAATGATTAAAGATTTATTTTATACAAATAAAAAAGTTCTCAAATCTTCAATATCCAGCTTATCTAAAAATTGGTTAATAATATTTACAGGTTTGTTTTATTCTACCGCAACATTAATTTTAGCTATAATTTTACCTTATTTTTGGATACTCGCTGGATTAGTGCTTATAATTTTTACATCCGCATTGATATCTAATTATCTATATTTAATTGATTGTATTATAAAGAGGGATAGGTTTAGCTTACAAGATTTTAAGGACGGATTTACAGTGTATCTAAGGAAAATATGGGGAGTCCTATTTATAGGCTATGTGGCTTCGCTTGCAATCAACACCCTATTAATGCCAGGTCTTAGGCGTGGTTTCCAACCCATGGGCTTGGCAATGATTATAAATTTCTTAGCATTTGCTTTATTTAACGCTTTACCCGAAACCCTTTATCAGAAACACTATAATCCGTTGGAATCGATAATGTATACTATTGAATTTTTAAAGGACAATTGGGTAGAATGGTTTATACCGAATTTGATTTTGATAGGATGCTTATACCTGCTGACTGGAAATCTATTAACCGGTGTTTTCAACTATCAAATATCCTCTAGATTTATTTTCTCACCATTGGGAATTGTTTTATATCTTTTAGGACAAATTTGGTTTTCATTTATGATGATATACAGGGGTTATCTTTTCGAAATTTTAAGCTCAAGTAATAGAAGAAAAAGATTGTTCATGAGGGAATTTTAAACAAAGGGGACTATAAGTACAATATGTAAACTTCATAAGCTTTTTATAAAATGCAAAAATATGGAGGAATTAGATGGATTTTTTAATTGATGATTATTTATTAAAGTATACTGATGAACTAACTTTTATCAACATAAAAGAAGGGGCACAATTACAGCTAGAAAATTTTGATTTACCCATAGGTGGTATCGATGTACCCATAATTACAAAAGAATTAGCTGATAATATTCAAACTAGGAATGAAAACGAAATTATTACAGTTGGCTCCATTGTTAGGGGAATTATTTATTTATTAGGAATAGACTCAAAATTTAAGTATAGGAAAAAGTACAAGGAATTACTATATGCTGCTAATCCCGACATAGAAAAATATATTTTTCAAAGTGCAATAAAATCTATCCAAGAAGATGATTTTCTTAATTCTTTAATATATTTCAAGGCCTTGCTCTTATTAAAACCCAATGATATTCAGGCATTACTCAACTATGCAATAATATTGATACAATATAGGGATAACAAATTGAAAAACCGCACAAAGACCTCAACAATGTTTATTAATGAGGCCAGAGACAAGCTAGAGATATTGTTAAACATTGATGACGAGCAAGCCCTGGGCCACTATTTTCTAGGATTTTTACATGAGGAAAGTAAGAGCTATAACCTTGCGAAATTTCATTGGGAAAAGGCAATCACACTGGATTTGGATGTAGATTTGAAAAATAGCATTGCTGAGAATTTAAACCAAATGGATGACATGGTCCAATATGAAAATGGATATGAGGCCATTCTGTCAGGAAAACCTCATGAAGGTTTGACAATTTTAATGGAACTAGAAAAAAAATATGAGAATTGGTGGAACCTACTCTTTTTCATAGGGCTTGCCCACCGACAACTAGGGATATTTCATGAAGCTGTTAAATATTTTAACAGGGTTTTAGATATTAGCAAAAATCAAATAGATACCTTGGTGGAGCTAGGTTTATCTTATGCAGGATTGGGAGAAATACAGAAAGCTATAAAAACTTTTCATATGGCTATTGAAATAGACAAAAACAATAGTGAGATTCTTTGCAATTTAGCTATGCTATACTTTGAACTTGGTAATATTGAAAAAGCACAGGAGTATATCAGTGAGTCATTGAAGATAAATCCCAATGATGAAACCTCATTGTTATGCAGCAAACAAATAAACGGTGGAAAACAGAAAGGTTTTTAAATAGTTGATTAGGGGTGATTGTGCGGTGAAAACTTTAAAAAAGGTAATTGAAATGGCTCAAAATCAGTCGAAAATGACCTTGGCGGTAGCAGCAGCCCAAGATAGTGATGTGTTGCAGGCTGTAGTAGAGGCGAAAAATATGGACATTATTGATACGATATTAATTGGTGATGCAGATGAAATTAAAACAATAGCCAAATTGAAGAACCTAGATATAGGATCAATGAAAATAATAAATATTCCAAACCTACAGGAATCAGCCTTAGAAGCTGTAAGGATGGTATCAAGTGGGGCTGCTGATTTTCTTATGAAAGGATTAATAGATACGGGAACCCTATTAAGGGCAGTTTTAAACAAAGAAATAGGCCTGCGAACAGAAAACTTGCTAAGTCATGTAATGGTATATGAAGTAGCTAATTACCACAAACTACTGTTCCTTACAGATGGGGGTATGAATATAGGGCCCAATCTAGCAAAGAAGAAGGATATTATAAATAATGCCATAAGAGCAGCAAGGGCAATAAATCCAAATCAAATAAAAATTGCATGCTTAGCCGCCAGTGAAAAAGTCAATAAAAAAATGCCAGCGACAGTAGATGCTGACAATTTGAAACAGTTGGGACAAAAAGGTTGTTTTGGTGATAATATTTTAGTTGAAGGTCCCATAGCCTTTGATTTAGCCATATCAAAACAGGCAGCAAAAATAAAAAAATTTCATAGTCCTGTAGCAGGGGATGCGGATATACTTTTAGTTCCAAGCATTGAGGTTGGTAATGGGATAGGCAAAACATTAAGCTATTTTGCTAATGCAGAATCAGCTGGCATCATTATGGGAGCAAAGGTACCGGTGGTGTTAACATCGAGAGCGGACGATGCCAAAGCTAAGTTAAATTCAATTGCATTTGGAAGTGTAATTGCAGCTAGTAAATAGGACAAAACAATTTAACAGGGTAGTGTGATGGCATATGCATAAAATTTGCACAAGAGACCAAACTATATTTATATGTCTACAAATGATAACTTAAAATTTTTGTTTTTCATTTGACAAGCCTATATAAAAATGTTAAAGTGGATAACGCTTGATGAAAGGCGAAATTTAATTCTAGCTTATTAGTCCAAAAAATATTTTCAAAAAATAATTTTTAAAAACTAATAAAACTATTGACAGCATAAAAAAGATTTGGTAACCTATATAAAGTCTCCTCTAAAAGGGCTGACGGGTTCAGACAAGAAAACACAATCTTATATA
>CAZUTD010000144.1:0-4973 GCA_964623185.1 uncultured Clostridiaceae bacterium | reverse complement strand
TTGGTATATATTTTAAATAAAAAAATATATTATAAGAGAATCAAAAAATCTTGATATTGTATAATTGGAATGTCTTAGCAGGGTAAAATAGGGGGAAGATTATGGGGAATATTCTGGTATTGCTTTTTTTTGTATTGGGGGTTCTTATAATAATAAAGGGTGGCGATTGGTTTATAGAATCTGCGGTTTGCATAGCTAAATTAACTGGAATACCAAATGTTTTAATAGGTGCAACTATTGTAAGTATTGCAACGACGCTACCTGAACTCCTAGTTTCTACTATTGCTACCCATCAACAATATTATGATGTTGCTATTGGTAATGTTGTCGGATCCCTAATATGCAATATAGGTTTTATATTGGGAATAACAGCTATATTTGCACCGATAAAAGTTAAGACAGTTGAATTTTCTATTAAGGGACTTTTTATGTTGGCATCCGGAGTAATATTATTATTTTTAGCAAAAGATACAATTATTACACCTAGGGAAGGCAATGTACTCCTAATAATACTCCTTGTCTATATCATAATGAATATATTTGAATTTAAGAATAAGGGGTATGGTAATGATAAGGTACATAGTTTACCGGTGGATTTTAATAGTATCAATACAAGACAAATTGGAATTAAATTTATTTTAGGGGCAATAATGATTGTTGTTGGGGCAAGGTTATTGGTAGATAATGGTGTTATCATAGCGGAATTAATGGGAGTTCCGGACCAAATAATAGGGGTAACATTAATTGCATTAGGAACATCTCTTCCTGAGCTTATAACAGCCATTACATCTATGATAAAGGGACATGGCGAACTTTCCGTAGGAAATATATTGGGAGCGAATATACTTGACATGCTTATGGTATTGGGTATATGCTCAAAAATAGGAAACCAAGGCATAGTGATTAGTTATCAAAACATTATGTTAGGTGCAACTATTTACAATGTACCACAAACTTTGTATTTGGACTTACCAATCGCACTCCTGCTTATGATAATAATAGTTGTTGGTGGCACAATAAGAGGCTCAATTAGCCGTTTAATGGGTTTAAGTGTATTGGGTGTATACTTATTATATTTAGGAATATTAGCAAAACTTTTTATTTAACCATATAATGTGGAATACTCTCATCCCCTTTAAGTGGGAGGAGTTCACCATTGTAAAATAGATAAAAAACAAGGAGGTAGCTAATGAAGAACAGTTCTAACAACAATGTTTTAACTAAGATTATAAAACATATTGATAACAAATTGGGGCAAGATACAATTATTCTCGATTTAGGGGGAATATCATCCCTGTGTGACTATTTTATTATTACCAGTGCGTCATCATCCCCACAAGCAAAAGCTATTGCGGATGAACTACAAAAAGAGCTTGAAAAGGAGCAGATCTATCTCTCGCATAAAGAAGGCTATGATGCGGCCAGGTGGATATTGTTGGATTTTGGAGATTTTATTATTCATGTGTTCCATAAAGAGGACAGAGAATTCTATAATCTTGAGGAAATTTGGAGGGATGCAAGCCCCCTTAATATTGACAAATTATCTTCTGATAATGTATAATAATTTAACACGAAAAATAAAAGTTTTAGAAAAATTTAAAAACAATCTGTTTTACATTTAATTTAGCTAAGGAGCAGTAAGCGGTCAAAGGTTTATCAAGAGAGTTGATGTGTGGTGAAAATCAATTAAACCCGCTGTCGAACTTGCCTTGGCGTGATGAAAATTACAGGGTGGTTACCTTTATAGACCAGTTAAGAGGACTTTCAGTCAATTAGGGTGGTACCGCGGAAATATTCCGTCTCTAAATTTGACATGAAAGTTTTTTGTTTTGATACGATAAAAAATGCTTTCAAAGGAGGAAAAATATATAAATGACTATTTATAATTTTAAAGAAATTGAAACCAGGTGGCAAGAGCGATGGAAGCAAGAGGACTTATATGGTTTATATAATGAAGACAGGCCCAAATATTATGTACTGGAGATGTTTCCCTACCCTTCAGGAAACATTCATATGGGCCATGTTAGAAACTATTCGATTGGTGATGTTGTTGCAAGGTTTAAAAAAATGAAAGGTTTTAATGTAATCCATCCTATGGGTTGGGATGCTTTTGGTTTACCCGCAGAGAATGCGGCAATAAAGCATAATATTCATCCAGCAATTTGGACAAAACAAAATATAAGGGATATGAAGGAGCAACTCAACAGTTTGGGACTAAGCTATGATTGGAACCTTGAAGTTGCTACATGTGATGAGGACTATTATAAATGGACACAATGGCTGTTTTTACAATTTTACCATAATAATCTGGCGTATAAAAAGGAATCAAGAGTTAATTGGTGTCCCTCCTGTGAAACCGTTTTAGCAAATGAACAGGTTGTAGCAGGTCAATGTGAAAGATGTGATAGCAATGTAGGACAAAAAATGCTAAACCAATGGTATTTTAAAATCACGGATTATGCTGAGGAATTACTGGAAGACATGAAAACAATGGACGGTTGGCCCAATAAGGTAAAGACAATGCAGGAAAACTGGATAGGAAAAAGTATAGGTGCAGAAATTAGTTTTGTTATCGAAGAGTTTGCCAAACCTCTAACTGTTTTCACAACAAGGCCCGACACGGTTTATGGGGCTACTTACATGGTCTTGGCACCTGAACATCCTTATGTTAAGGAACTTGTCAAGGGAACCGGATATGAAGAAAGGGTCAAAACCTTTGTTGAACAATTACAACATTTAACGGATATAGAACGGACATCCACTGACACAGAGAAAAAAGGTATGTTTATTGGACGGTATTGCATTAATCCCTTATCTGGTGCAAAAGTTCCTATTTATATTGCTAATTATGTTTTAGCTGATTATGGTACAGGGGCTATTATGGCAGTACCTGCCCACGACCAAAGAGACCTTGATTTTGCTAGGAAATATGATATTGAAGTATTCCCTGTTATAAGGCCAGGTAAGGAAGAAAATTTTACGGTTGAAGACGAGGCTTATGTAGGTGAGGGTATTATGGTGAACTCGGGTGATTTTAATGGATTAACTAATGAAGAAGCCTTTGGTAAGATTTGTGATATATTAGAGGATAAGGATACAGGAAAAAGAACCATCAGTTATAGACTAAGGGACTGGTTATTATCCCGACAAAGATATTGGGGGACACCAATACCTATAGTATACTGTGACAAATGTGGTATTGTTGCAGTTAAGGAAAAAGATTTGCCGGTAAAACTTCCTTTGGATATTAAATTTTCTAATGAGGGTTTATCAACATTGGCTAGCAGTGATTCTTTTGTTAACTGTTTATGTCCCGAATGTGGTGGAAAAGCTAGAAGAGAAACAGATACTATGGATACTTTTGTAGATTCATCATGGTACTTTTTAAGGTATCCGGATGCTACAAATGATGAACATGTATTTGATAAGAAGAAGGTCGACTATTGGATGTCAGTTGATCAATATATAGGTGGTGTAGAACATGCCATATTACACCTCTTATATTCAAGATTTTTTACAAAAGTTTTGAGAGATTTGGATTTGATTAATGTTGGAGAACCCTTTCAAAATTTATTGACTCAGGGAATGGTATTAAAAGACGGTGCAAAAATGTCAAAATCCAAGGGAAATACTGTTAGTCCTGAAGAGATTATTGATAAATATGGGGCAGATACAGCCAGATTGTTTGTCTTATTTGCAGCTCCCCCCGAAAGGGATTTGGAGTGGAGTGATCAAGGTGTTGAGGGTTGTTCGAGATTTTTAAATCGAATATGGCGATTAGTACAAGAAGCTTTAAATAATAACTTAATTAAAGGTGAGGAAAAGCAGTTAAACGAACGAGATAAGGAATTAAAGTATATGATTCATACAACCATAAAAAGGGTTACTGAAGATATAGAGGAAAGATTTAATTTCAATACTGCACTTAGTGCAATAATGGAATTGGTAAATGAATTATATAAGTACAAGGAAACTGACAGAGAACTATTAAACGGATTTTTGTATAAAGAGGGTATTAAAACAGTTGTTACGTTATTATCTCCCTTTGCCCCCCACATAGCTGATGAACTTTGGCAACAGATGGGCCATACGGATAGCGTTTATTTACAGGAATGGCCTAGATTTGATGCAAAGGCCATTGTTAAGGACGAAATAGAGATAGTAATCCAAATTAATGGTAAGGTCAGAGAAAAAATATTTGTGGCCGCTAACTCTTCAAAGGAAGAGTTAGAGAATATTGCCATGGAAAGTGAAAAAATAAAACAGTTTATTGGCGATAAAAAAATAGCGAAAATAATTGCTATACCGAAAAGACTTGTGAATATAGTTATTAAGCAATAAGAAGGCGGGGGATAATCATGACCATGAATATACACCCAGTATTAAAGGGTATGTTGCCTATGGTAGAGGGGATTTCAAAAACCTTTGGTAAAAATTGCGAAGTTGTGTTGCACGAGTTAAAGGAATCCCGAAAATCTATTATTGCTATCTACAACGGACATGTTACTGGAAGAACTATTGGTAGCACAATGCTGGATGTTGGCATTGAAGCCCTTAGGCAAGGAAATAAAACGGATAATATTTTAAATTATAAGAACAAAACAAATGATGGAAGAATTCTAAAATCCTCAACCATGTTTATTAGGGATGACAAAAATAGTATTATTGGCTGTTTATGCATTAATGTTGATATCTCTGATATCATAATTGCACAAAAATCTTTGGAAAGTTTTTTTGAAACCGATAGGGAAGATGATACAAACCTAAATCAATTTACAAATAGCAATGTAAATGATGTGCTAATTAACATTACAGCCGATACATTGGATAGTCTTGGAAAACCAGTTTCCTATATGAATAAGGAAGATAAAGTAGCCGTGGTGAAAAAACTTGATATGCAAGGTGCATTTCTAATTAAAGGGGCTATTGATTATGTAGCAAAAATTTTATGTGTATCAAGATATACAATTTAC
>CAZUTD010000143.1:372-4975 GCA_964623185.1 uncultured Clostridiaceae bacterium | reverse complement strand
CCAACTATGATTGTAGCAAATACAATTAAAGGCAAGGGTGTCTCCTTTATGGAGAATATTGTGGGTTGGCATGGTAATGCTCCCAAAAAAGATGATACAGTTAGGGCATTGGAAGAATTGGGGGGTGAATTTCATGACTAAGAAAATAGCTACAAGGGAAGCTTATGGAGAGGCATTGATTGAGTTAGGTCAAATGGATGAAAGGGTGGTTGTACTAGATGCTGATTTGTCCCAATCTACCAAAACCGCGGGTTTCGGGAAACAGTTTCCCCAGAGATTCTTTAATATGGGAATTTCTGAGCAAAATATGATGGGTACTGCCGCGGGTTTAGCAACAACAGGCAAAATACCTTTTGCCAGTACTTTTGCTATGTTTGCAACTGGAAGAGCATTTGAAATCATAAGGAATTCTATAGCATATCCAAATTTAAATGTTAAAATATGCGCAACACATGCGGGTATTACTGTAGGTGAAGATGGGGCCTCGCATCAGGCATTGGAGGATATTGCATGTATGCGTGTTATTCCAAATATGACAGTTATAGTTCCCTCTGATGCAGTCGAAACTAGGGCAGTAATCCATGCTATGGCAAAGATGGAGGGTCCTACCTATATACGTTTGGGCAGGGCAGGTCTACCTATCATAAACGATGAAAACGGTTATAATTTTGAAATTGGGAAGGGTGTACAATTAAAGGATGGTAATGATATTACCATAATAGCTAGTGGTATTATGGTGAGCCAAGCTTTGGATGCTAGCAAAACTTTGGAGGCAAAAGGCATATCCGCAAGGGTAATTAATATACACACAATTAAACCTATAGACAAGGAAATTATCATTAAGGCGGCAGAGGAAACGGGGGTTATTGTTACCCTTGAAGAACATAATATTATTGGGGGATTGGGGTCCGCTGTAGCTGAAATAGTTGTTGAGAATAGACCTGTTCCTATGAAAAGAATAGGTGTACTAGACACTTTCGGTGAATCTGGAAAACCAGACCAACTATTACAAAAATATGGTTTAAGCAAGGAAAATATAGTCAGCACAGTGGAAGAGATGTTAACAAAAAAATTGTAGCTATCAAAAGCGGGGATTTTATAAAACCCGCTTTTCTTATAGGTTTTTTTGAGTTTTTAAATCTTCTACCATTGAATAAATTATATTGCCCCGGAATAGACATAGTTATAGAGACTACCTTTTATGGTAGGAGTTAAGGAGGGGCGAATAAGATGAAAAAAATTAAAATGCCTAAACTACCTAAATTACCTAAATTACCCAAGATAAATTGGAAATCATTTATTATCATTATGATAGTCCTTGTATTGGCCGTAACAGCAATAAAAGTCATTCCTAAGTGCTTATCGGGGAGGGATAAAAACGTGAGCTATGAAATAATAGAACCAAACAGGATACCAGATCAAATACAAGAGATACTTCCTAGATATAAGATGTTAGAAAGAGCCTTGGCGGCAAAGATAGAAGAGGATATTTATGTTATTGTTACAAGGGGTGAGAAATTATCCGGTGGTTATGAGATAGAAATTGAAAATATTCAAATTTTAAAGGAGGATAAGGAAAACAAAGTGGTAGTGAATGCTACATTTAAAGATCCAAATGACGATGAGTTGGTCACCCAGAGCATCACATATCCTTGTGTTGTGGTAAAAACAAGTTTGAAGGAATTACCTCAAAAAATTGAATTAAAAATAAACTATGACTAAATTAGGATATATTCAAATCAATATATCCCCAATAGGTGGAGACTAAAACTATATTTAGACTTCAAAGTCAAAATAAATTTTGCATTGAAAAAGTTGGATAAGGGTTATAGATTTCATTGTATATGGAGTGGGGGGAGTTTTCCTGCTCTTTTGTTTTCTCGTAATATGGAAGTAAAACAAGGTGGTCTATTTATATGGGGAGGTTCCTAGTAAAATTTTTAATATTGCCAGGGCCCATATTAAAAATTACAGGGTAAATCTATGCCTAATTTACATTGTAAAGTTATGGGTGGGGACCTTTTAAATAAAATTGTGATATAGGTGTAAAATATATTAATATAACTGTAATATTTCTGTTATTGTATTAAAATAGTTCTGTTATATAATAAAATTAACACAATAGGATAAATTTAGAATCTATATTAAATAGGAGGACTTATAACATGAAGAGGTTTAGAAGAGTAGCAGCAACAATAGGACTAATTACGGTTATGATTTCCGGTTCAATTTCGCAAAGTTTTGCCCTAAATACTGGGGTTTATCAGAAAATAAACAAGGAAATGATTTCCTCGGGTGTAACTCACGAACATATTTTAAGATTTTATAAGGATGGATGGCTAAATGCTAATGTCATTTACATAGATTTAGACGAAGAAAATGTAAAACTGGATTTATTGCAGAGTTCTAAAGGATTGGCTACAAAAGAAACCTTGTCCACTATGGTGAAAGCACAAGACAATGTTGTGGCGGCAATTAATGGGGATTACTTCTATTTAACAACACCAGATTCTCCAATAGGTGCAATGATTAGGGACGGGGAGGTAATCAGTAGCCCTATCATAGTCCATGATTATGCTACCTTTTCTATTGATAACAACAATATGGCATCTGCTGATTATTGGAAGTATGATATTTATGCTGTGACTGATAAGGAAAAAATTGTCCCCATAACTAGCATTAATAAATATACCCATGAATATCAATCTACTATGATGATTGATAAAAATTGGGGCCCACAGACTCCTGGGTATAACCCAAATCATTATGATATGGTGGAAGTTATAATTGAAAATGATGAGGTGGTAGAGGTAAGAAAACAACAGCCACCTACAGCTATTCCAGACAATGGATATGTTCTACTAGCATCTCAAGCCAATGCAGGAGTTTTAGAAGAAAATTTCCAAATAGGTGATAGGGTAAAAGTATATACAAATATTCACGGGAGAAGTCTAGAAAATATAAAACTAGCTATGGGAGGGGGAACTGTGCTTGTTAAAAATGGACAAGTTGCAAGTTTTACACAGGTGGTCACAGGTAACCATCCCAAAACAGCTATAGGAATAAGCCAGGATAGAAAACAGTTGATTTTAGTTACTATTGACGGGAGGCATCCATCCTTTAAGGGCGTAGATGGTAAAAATCTAGCCAACTTTATGATAGAGCTGGGAAGCTATGAAGCCATTATTCTAGATGGTGGTGGATCGACTACTGCAATGGTTAGAGGGTTAGGAGACTTTAATCCCAAGCTAGTAAACTACCCCTCTGATGGGTCGGAAAGAAGGATTATCAATGGCTTGGCTCTTATATCACAGGCGGGCCAAGCTGAATTGGGTGGAATAAAGGGCCAAGTCGATTATAGTAAAGGCTTTGTTGGGGTGGGAAGAGAAATAACTATAAAGGCTTTTGATAAAAATAATAACCCCTTAACAGTTGATAATTCGCAAATAAAATATAATTTCAGAAATGGCCAAGGAAATATTGTGGGAAACAGGCTTACTCCTACAAAACCTGGGAACATAATTGTTGAAGTAGATTATTTGGGTAAAAAAGCAGAAATTTTTGAGGAATTAGCAATGCTGAAAATTTCACCCGAAAGTCTTCGTTTGAGTTATGGGCAAGGTGTTAACCTAGGACTTATTGGTGTAGACAGCAGGGGCTACAGCACCCCCATCGATGCTAAAGATGTAATATGGGAGGACGAGGGTGGCTTGGGCACATTTAGTGGCGGCCAATATAGGGCTGGTAGCAAAGCCGGGAAAACTATAATAAAAGCTACTTTGGGTAATCAAACGGCCTTTGCACCGGTATCCATAGGAGAATCAAAGTTATCATTAGGACCAGTAGAAAGTTTTGATTTTAAATATACAGGGTATCCAACGGAGTCGGTACCAGGACGGGTATCACTCGATACAAACTCCAGGGAAGGCCAATATTCTATAGCCTTAGAATATGACTTTACGCAAACAGATGCCACAAGGGCTGCCTATATTGAATTTGAAAACAATAATATAATACTGGGAAAAGACGCATTAAAGCTAGGATTTTGGGCCCATGCTGACGAGGTGTCTCCTCATTGGATACGAGGATATGTTAAAGACGCCCAGGGAACCAGGCACACAATCGACTTTAAAAACGGGATAGATTGGGTTGGCTGGAACTATGTCGAGGCAAATATACCACAAAATTTACCAGGACCCCTGGTGCTGGAAAGAATTTACCTCGTAGAGACTAATGCAAACAACAAGAAGGCTGGGAAAATATTATTTAGCGGCCTAGATATAACAAGAGCAATGGAGATAGAGGAGTTACCAGTTATCAAAGTTGGTTTACAGGACAAATTAAATGTAGACTATGAGGAAAAAGGAAGGCAAATTTTTATTCACAGTGGTGTTAATTTAAATAGTGTTGAAGAGGAACTTAAAAACACAGTGGCGAAAAGAATTCAAGAATTGGTAAATTCACAATATTCCATGGCAGTTTTCACCAGCAGCATAGATGAAACCATTGCACAGGGGATTACCAAAACAGACATAGTTGGTGCAAATACCTATAAAACTAAGGAATTTGAAAATAACCTCCTTATACAATTAAACAATAGGGG
>CAZUTD010000143.1:0-362 GCA_964623185.1 uncultured Clostridiaceae bacterium | reverse complement strand
TATTAATGAACCAACTCAACACAACAAGTAAAAAGAATATATTTATTACCCTGCCCAGACCTATTTGGGGATATAATGGTTTTAACGATGAATTAGAAATTAATTTGTTTAAAGATACTTTAACCAAGGCAGCAGAAAAAGGTAAGAATGTATTTGTATTATATGGCGGTGAAGCAGATGTAAAGATAGACCTAGTTGATGGTGTAAGATATATTTCAACTGGAACTTACAATAACCAGGCTCCTACATCTTCAAAGTATGTGGAATTTAATATATTAGAAAACAAAGTGACTTATCAAATTAAATCTTTATTTTAAACAATAAAATGGTAAAGGTGCTGGCAAGATTGTCAGCACCTTTTT
>CAZUTD010000142.1:0-4985 GCA_964623185.1 uncultured Clostridiaceae bacterium | reverse complement strand
ATAATTTTTGAACTCTTCCAGGGGAAGATAAGTATTAGTGAAGTTTTGAAAATATGCAATAAATTTTTTTGCCTTATATTTTTCTTTTATAAATTGCATGTTTTCTTTTAATTGCTTACTTACGCTGTAGGAACTAGGTAGACTTTCAAACCCTGTCCCAACTTCTGCACAAAATATACAACCCCCCACACCTAACTTACCATCCCTGTTGGGACATGTAATCGGAAGATTTATAGGCAGTTTATAAACCTTTTCACCGTATTTGTTTTTTAGATATTCGGAATATGTATTATATAAAAATTTCATAAATTACTCCCATCTAATCCGTAGATATTACTGAGACTACAACATTTTTTCCTACCTGTTTTTTTAATTTAGCAATTATATTTCCATCAGTAAACTTTTCACCTGATTCACCCAACAAAATTGTGTTTATGGTGTGTTTTTCACAAAAATCAATAATACTCTTAACCACATCAGAAGACCTTAAAACTGTCATATGTGCACCAACTGTTTTGGAAATATCAAACAAATAATCCAAGGCTTCCCCCTGTTTTGAGTTGCCAAGTATATTCCAACCTATGGGGGCCACATGAACTACAAAAATTTCGCCCTTTAATTTTTTTTGGATTTCTGTACCCGCTTTTATTAATCTTGCACAAGTCTTTTGTTGGGTAACACAGATCATTACATTTTTACCTTCCTTCATATCTGTACCCCTTTCTAAATATGTTTAAATGAGTTTAAACTCATTCCATTATTTATTAGCATAGTTTTTATACACTACTTTTATCCATATTACATTATACTATATATGATACCCAAAATACATTTATCCTCAACAGAAAAATTAAACAAAACAGCTAAAATCCCGCATTAATTATAATTGCAGGATTTTTTCTTTGAATTATCTATTAATCTTTACCTTTTAGGCTCCTGCTAATATGGGTACACATATTTCCTGGCCTATATTTAAAAGATTTGGGTCCGGAACTTGCGGATTAGCGGCAATAATCTCTTGGACACTTATTCCAAATCTCCTTGCTATATTATACATGGTGTCCCCCCGCTGGACAAGATAAACCCTTCCATCCAAACAGGAATTCTGTGGTGGGGGTTGCGGGGTTATAATTTTGGGAACACATATCCTTTGTCCGGCAAAAATAACATTGGGATTTGAAATTTGCGGATTGGCATTATTTAAGGCTATAAGATTAACTCCATAGCGATTTGCAATTCTAAACATGGTGTCCCCCGGTTCTATAGTATAGATGGTTCCGCCTGGACAGGTGGGTGGTTCCGGTCCTACCATGGTCTGCATAGGTAATATACAATTTGCCATACTATGATTATAATACATGGTTACCCTCCTCATAGTTTTCTCAATAGTATTATATGTCTATCAGGTTTTTTGGCTATAGTTTCCCAACACATTTTAAACATCTAACTTTTGCCTCAATAAAAAACCCCTAATCTTAATTAAGGGTTTTTTACTATTGCTAGGATTCTTAATAGAATTCTTATTTTTTTTGAATATTCTTTAACACAACATTCTTGTTCCGTTCTTCTATTTTTGCAATAGACCATTCATTTTCAAAAATAACAACAGGATTCTTTTCTCTATCCTGAACTATCAGGCTATCCATAGTAAGATTGAACCTGTCATAATCAAAATTGTCCTGTTTAATCCAGCGGATAAATCTATAGGATAATGGCTGCATCCTAATTTCTACACCATATTCCCTCTCTAACCGGTACTGGAGAACTTCAAATTGCAGGACACCTACAACCCCAATAATTAACTCCTCAAAGCCTGCAAAAGGTCTCCTAAAAACCTGTATAGCTCCTTCTTCAGATAGTTGGTCTATGCCTTTCAAAAATTGTTTTCTTTTCATCGAATCCTTGGCATGAACAATAGCAAAATGTTCAGGTGCAAAGACAGGTATATCCTCATACTCAATTTTGAGATTATTTTCGCATACTGTATCTCCTATATTAAATATACCTGGGTCATGAATCCCAATAATATCACCAGGATATGCATTTTCAACGACAACCCTATCCTGCGCCAAAAATTGCTGGGGTTGTGCCAGCTTAATATTTTTATTTATACGAACATGGCTAACATTCATTCCTTTTTTAAAAGTCCCTGAGCAAATTCGTAGAAAGGCAATTCTATCCCTATGGGCAGGGTTCATATTTGCCTGAATTTTAAATACAAATCCAGTAAAATTCTCATTTTCAGGACTAATTTCCCCCTGGTTACTCATTCGGGCCTTGGGAGGGGTGGTCATGTCCAAAAAACTTTCCAAAAAAGGCCGAACTCCAAAGTTTGTCATAGCACTACCGAAAAATACGGGTGTTAGTTCCCCCTTTAAAATCCTATTAAGATCAAATTTTTCACCTGCACCATCTAAAAGCTCTATTTCATCCGCCAATTGCTTATGGTAATCTGGCCCTAACAAGTCATTAAAAACTTGGTCTGACACATCCCCGATAATTGATTCTACAAGCATTTGACCATGTTTTCCCTCGTTAAAAATTTCAATCTGCGACTTAGCCCTATTATATACACCCTTAAAATTACCATCAGTACCAATAGGCCAATTCATAGGGTAGGATTGTATTCCCAATACATTTTCAATTTCTTCGATTAATTCGAGAGGATCTTTACCCGCCCTATCTAATTTATTAATAAATGTAAAAATGGGTATTCCCCTCATTTTACATACTTGAAATAATTTCTCAGTTTGCTGTTCAACTCCCTTTGCACAATCAATTACCATGACAGCGCTATCAGCGGCCATCAGGGTCCTATAAGTGTCCTCACTAAAATCTTGATGCCCAGGAGTATCTAATATGTTAATACAATAGCCACTGTAATCAAATTGAAGCACACTGGAAGTAACTGAGATACCCCTTTGCTTTTCTATTTCCATCCAATCAGAAACAGCATGTTTTTGGGCTCTCCGTGACTTGACAGAACCTGCCAAACGAATAGCTCCGCCATATAACAATAGCTTTTCTGTTAATGTAGTTTTCCCGGCATCAGGGTGGGATATAATTGCGAAAGTCCTTCTTCTTCTAACTTCCTTTAAAAACTCTTCTTGCATTCCTCTACCTCTTCCTATATGGATAATATTTTTGTATAGATTTTTATCATAGCATAAATTTTAGCCTTAATTCAACAAGAATTTTTCTATTTTCCAATCTTTACAATATAAATTTGCAGCCAGTAAATAAAAGCTAAATATATTTTATTCCGACCATATTAAAGTAAAAAAACGACTAGGTTTCTTATAGCCGTTCTTTTAAAAATCTATTTAGATTTATGATGTTATTGGTTCTTGGTATTCCTCATCAAATGTATCAACAGTAACCTCCAACATTCTCTGAGCTTCAAAGGGTTTATCATTATGGTCCCTTTTTGCCGCCACAATTTTGTCAGCCACCTCTATGCCCTCTATAATCTTTCCAAAAGCGGCATATTGCCCATCTAAATGTGGAGAATCAGCTACCATAATAAAAAACTGCGACCCTGCTGAATTTGGGTCCATGGACCTTGCCATAGATAATATGCCCTTAGTATGCTTTAAATCATTTTGAAAACCATTGTCGGAAAATTCTCCCTTAATGCAGTAGCCTGGTCCCCCCATACCTACTCCTTGTGGGTCACCGCCCTGAATCATAAAGCCTGGAATGACACGATGAAAAATAACTCCATTATAAAATCCTTTTTTTATTAAAGAAATGAAATTGTTTACCGTATTTGGGGCAATCTCAGGATATAGTTCAGCCTTCATTTGGTCTCCATCTACCATGGTAATAGTTACAACTGGATTCTTCACAAAGATCATCCTTCCTAAACTTTTCTAGTATTTTTTATCTCCTTATCCATATTACTACAGTGGCTGCGTAATTTCCAGCCCCAGATTGTAAAAATAACTTTTAACAAACCTTACTACCTTTTTTACTAATTTTGTCTGCTATTCCTGTGGATGTATAAGCATCCGGCTTCATACAGCATTTAAAACCCATCGACATCACCCATCCCGCTATCTCCTTGATTAGGTGCCTCGTTTCTCCTTCATATCCTATATCAACATGGATCTCTAGGGACGCATTAATCTTAGCTTTAATGATATATTCCCCAACCCTGGATGCTAGATCTAAACTATATTGGGTCTCTTTATATATTTTTTGCCTTAAACTTTTCATCTTTTTTATCCTAAATATATCATAAAAGAAAATTCCGCCCTTTGATTTACGAACTAAAGCAATAACGGAAACCATTTTAGTATAACCATCTACACTTTGGGAATCTGTACCAACAGAAATAGTATATTCACCCTTTAAATCTTTTTCAGTGTATTCCTTAATCTTTTCACAAACTTCTTCAAAGCTTATTTCGCCATAAGTAATGCTTTTCACCGTAACACCTCCAGGTTGTCACTGCTTTGTTATTAATTGTTTTGTCACTATTAAATCTTTCTAACTCATAATACTAATCTTTCTCCAAAATTAATTCATACCATTTTTTAAAGATATAATATAACAGGACTTATGTCCTTATTATATCTTATCCCACAATATTTATTTTGCCTTGTATGCTTGGTACTTTTTTCATCTTTTTTCTTAACACTTTCTTTATATTTTCTTTATTTTTATTTAAAATTTATTCATCATTTTATCAAATATGGTTGCTATAATATAATTAATAAGAAAAAACCTACCGGATGATATTAACAATCCAATTGTTTATTGTTATGAGAAACCAACTAATAATATTTTACTCCTTATAGAATATTATGTTAACCTTACGCTTTACCCTCAACAATAAACTTACATTTGGTCTTAGCAAATTGTTAATAAGGGGTAGGTATTTTTTTATTTCTTTTGGTAATTATTCTTCCTAGCTAAAAATTCAATTTATCTTATCAACTATACCAATAGCCATACGGCAATTTCTACATAATCCTGTCCTA
>CAZUTD010000141.1:1828-5012 GCA_964623185.1 uncultured Clostridiaceae bacterium | reverse complement strand
CTACTTAGGAGGTATCATATCAATACCAGGTGCTCTATAATTCATTTCCTTATTCTTTATTGTTATCTTCATTCAAAATCCTCTTTAAAACATGTCTTTCTATCTTCCGAACTAGGGTTGTCCACCAAAATTCTTTGCTTTCAATGGGTATAACTAAGATTGTGTACAAACCCATCCTATTTCCACCTAATATGTCAGTGAAAATTTGGTCGCCAATTATGGCCGTGTTATTTATATTGGTATCCATAATTTTCATAGCTTTTTTAAAAGCAGCTCTCCTAGGTTTAACAGCACGGTGAATCGCCGCTAATTTTAAATCCTTATTAAAAGTTACCACCCTATCCTCGGTATTATTAGATACCAAGCAAAGTTTAAATCCTTTCTTCTTCAGACTTAGCAACCAATCCTTTGATTGTTCACTTGCATATTTAATATCCCATGCAACTAAAGTATTGTCGATATCAATAATCAATCCCTTAATATTTTTGTCTTTCAGTTGTTGTAAATCTATATGTAATATTGATTCCACATATAAGTCAGGAGTTAATAATCTCATATTAATAGCCCTTCTTTCAATAACATTTTAAGTATAGAGTTATTATAGCACATAATAAACACCAAACCATAAAATATAAATCTATTTCCATGGAAATAAGCATATATCAACATTTTATTACATACCTTTACAATTTGCATCTCCTTTTTTTATTTGTTTAATAACCTATTAAAATTAAATAAGAATATCCGGACCCGCATTGGTCCAGATATTAATAAAACAATTTTCTATTTATTCTTTAAAATTAAAAGCTTTATTTAGTTTCTTTATCGCCCTTTTTTCTATCCTCGAAACATATGATCTTGAGATACCTAACATGTTAGCTATTTCCCTTTGGGTTTTTCCACCCCCATTGCAAATCCCATATCTTAATTTTATTACCATAAGCTCTCTTTTCTTTAAAACGCTTGCCATTTTACTGTATAGTTTTTTAATTTGAACCTTAAGTTCTACCTCATTCAAAACCTCGTCAGGGTCAGTGCCTAAAATATCCATTAATGATATTTCATTTCCTTCTTTATCAATGCCTATAGGATCCTGTATAGATACTTCATTTTTCATTTTTTTATTGGCACGAATGGTCATCAAAATCTCATTTTCTATGCAACGTGCTGAATATGTAGCTAATCTTGTGCCTTTATTTCTATCAAAAGTCGTAATTCCCTTGATTAATCCAATAGTCCCAATGGAAATCAAATCATCAACATCAATTCCAATATTATTGTATTTTTTTACAATGTGTGCTACCAAACGTAGATTTCTTTCCACTAGTATATTTCTGGCTTCCTCATCGCCTTTTTCAAAACGCTTTAAATATATAATTTCCTCGTCTGCTGATAAAGGTTGAGGAAAAGAAATATTATTAGATATATATGAAACCCCAAATATCATGTGTTTTACAGCTTCAAAAAAAAATTCAGCCCCAAAAGCCCACATACATATCATCCCCCAAAACCCATATAATAGTTCACTATAAATCATATGTTTCAGGGATTCGTTTTGTGCATGTACCTCGAAATTTTGGAGGACGAATGCATATATTTTTAAAATTTAATAATAGGATGACCTATTGGTCTAGATTTACAATACCCTCTATGATATTTTTAAAAGCAGGAACTGCAACGGCACCGCCTGAGCCTCCTCCTTGTAGGAATACGGTAATAGCATATTGAGGATTATTTTTGGGATAATAGCCCGTAAACCATGCATGTTGTATAGTTTGACCATGGATTGATGACTCAGCTGTTCCTGTTTTCCCAGCTGTTATATTTGATAATTCACCTATTTTATTTCCTGTCCCCCCTTCCATAACAGCACCCATCAACTCTTGCAGTATAGTAGAAGTTTGGTAGGATAGTACTCTCGTTTGCTTTCTAGATTCAGGGATTTCAACTGTATTGTAATTCTCCACAATGTCTTTCAATAAATGTAATTGTACTTTTACTCCCCCATTAGCAATTATTTGCGTTAATTGGTTTACTTGAATAGGTGTTACTTCTATATCGCCTTGACCTATTGATATATTTGCAATTGCAGGGCCTAGTAGGGAATCCCCCATTGGCAAACCTCCAACTTCTTCCTCAATCAATCCTATATCAACTTTACTACACAAATTTAGTCGTCTAGCCATATCAATAATATTATTTACATCCAACATTTGTCCTAATTGTATAAAAGCAGAATTGCATGATTGTGCAAAAGCCTCTTTAAATGTAATTTTTATATTGTTTGCATTTTTATGAGTACTACATTTAATTTTTACATTTTCTATAGCTTCATAACCATTGCAATAAAAAACATCATCAAGTTTAATAATTTTTTTTTCTATTGCCTCTGCAGCCAAAACAATTTTAAAAATTGATCCTGGAGGAAATGCCATTTGTATTGCCTTATTATATAATTCATCACCATCACTTTTAATGTGGTTTACAATGCTGTTAGGATTGTAATTAGGCCTACTAACTAGTGCTAAAATCTCCCCTGTTTCTACACTTGAAATGATGATAGCACCATCATATTTATGCTTATCCATCACATTTTCAACTATATTTTGAAAATGATAGTCTATTGTGAGTCTTATATCCTTCTTTCTAATGGGGGAGTTTACAACTGAATATTTTTCCCCTGGTAAAGGTTGCTTCCTACCATCCAGGGTTATTGTTAAAATCTCTGTGGGATGTCCCATTAAGATACTATCAAATGCTTTTTCCACTCCTGACATTCCCTTATTGTCAACTTGATTAATATAACCTATTGCATGGCTTAAAATGGGATAGTCCTCGTACCGTTGTTTTTTATTAACTATAAACAATCCACGAGTTGTTAAATTTCTTTTATCCTGCCAATTTATTTCTTTGTCTATGGATATTTCAATTGGGTAATAGGAATTACTAATTTGTTTTGCTAGATCTTTTTCATTTCTTCCAGTAAGCTGTGATAGATATTGTAAATTATCATAGCTTATATTAAAGAGGAGATTAAAAAAGAAATATTTAATCTTAAGGCGATTGCTCGTGATTTAGCAGCTTTAGATGCTATTATTAGTTTGGCTACTTGTGCTGATTTATATGGTTTTGTTCGTCCAGAAATTCTAGATGAACGAAGAATTGAAATTGTTGAGGGACGTCA
>CAZUTD010000141.1:0-1818 GCA_964623185.1 uncultured Clostridiaceae bacterium | reverse complement strand
ATAGCCATATTTTTTTCTTTTCTATCAATTAATGGTATGAAATTCCGATCATAAATCATGCCTCTACCGCTATTAATTGGCAGGTTTATCTGTCGCTGTTTATTTACTTCGCTAATATAAAAATTATGTTGAATAACCTGTATATAAAACAACCTTAGTATTAAAACAAGTATGAAACTCGTAAAAGTTATTCCCAATAAGATTAGCCTCTTACTATTTTGTTTAGTTATTAGCATAAAAAACTCCCCAACATGTTTTTTTATAGTATCGCCAAACATTTGGGGAATTAAACTAGATTAATTCGTTTACTTTCGTTCATTTAAAATTGCTTGAATTTTTGTTGTTATTATATCAATTGCAATTTGGTTGAATCCACCTTCGGGAATAATAATATCCGCATATTTTTTGTTGGGCTCGACAAATTGTAAATGGGCTGGCCTAACAGTCTTTAAATATTGTTCTACAACAGATTCCAAAGTTCTGGCCCTTTTGTTAATATCACGCATAATTCTACGTATTACCCTAACATCCGGATCTGTGTCAACAAAAATTTTGATATCCAGCATATTTCTTAATATATGATCTTCAAAAATTAAAATTCCCTCCAAGATAATAATATCTCTTGGTTCAACAATTTCAGTACTTTCTTTTCTAATATAGTTTTCAAAATCATATATTGGTTTGTTAATATGTATGTTTTTTAAAAGCAATTTTAAATGTTTAACTAGCAACTCAGTATCAAAAGCAAATGGGTGATCGTAATTAATTTTTCTTCTTTCATCTAGAGATAGGTGTCCATGATCCTTATAATATGAGTCCTGTTGGATAATCGCAATATTTTTTTCCGATAAGCTTTGAAGTATTGCCTTTGTAACTGTACTTTTGCCAGATCCTGTCCCCCCACTAATTCCTATAAGAACTGGTCTATTCATCATGTCCTATCTCCCTTTGTTTTCTAAGAATATAATATGGTTTTACCTTTTCATTGATAATCATTCTTACAATTTGCTGGGGGTGAGGAGCAACCTCAATTTTATTATTATCCTTATCCCACATCTCTTTGATAGACATTTTTATAATATCATCACTTGGTCCCATAATTTCAATATCATCACCAACAAAAAAACGATTCCTTTGTTCAATTGTTGCTATTTTCGTTTTATCATCGTATTTTTTTACAATTCCAATAAAACTATACTTTCTTACATAGGAATTTTTTTCGTATATATGATCGTTATGGTCGGGTTTAGCAAAATAAAAACCACTTGTAAAATCACGATGACTAGCCTTTCTAATTTCTTCCATCCATTCTGGTTTAAAACTCCAATTTCGTGGATCCTTATAATATTCATTAATAGCCATACGATAAGCCCTTATAACTGTAGCAACATAAAAAGTTGTTTTCATTCTTCCTTCTATTTTTAAACTATTAATACCCGATTCTATAAGTTCTGGTATGTGTTCTATCATACACAAATCCTTAGAATTCATTATATAACTTCCCTTTTCATCTTCAAATATTGGCATGTACTCACCTGGTCTCTTTTCTTCTACCAGATGATAATTCCATCTGCATGCATGGGCACATTCTCCCCTATTTGCATCTCTGCCAATCATATAATTACTAAGCAGACACCTGCCTGAGTATGAAATACACATAGCCCCATGTACAAAAGATTCTAGTTCAACAGTATCAGATATTTTCTCCCTAATCTCTCTGATTTCATTGAAAGATAATTCCCTAGATAAAACAATTCGTTTTGCCCCTAAATCATGCCAAAAAGCTACTGTTTTATAATTTGTATTATTAGCCTGTGT
>CAZUTD010000140.1:2172-5013 GCA_964623185.1 uncultured Clostridiaceae bacterium | reverse complement strand
TGCGCTTTACCACCTAACGGCTGCTGGGTAATTAATGAGTATGGTCCTATAGAGCGTGCGTGCATTTTATCTTCAACCATATGACCAAGCTTAAGCATATATATTATACCTACTGTTGCTGGTTGATCAAATCTATCTCCAGTTTCACCAATCTTATCAAATATATCATCATCATTGAAAATATACGCTACTCCCATATCATCGGGATCTCCTGCTGTTCCAAGAACATTTCCTTGCACTAAATCAATTCCCTCTATTTGTAAAGATGCTATAGCTGTTACCATTCCATCTATATTATCTTCTGTTAGAGTATCATTTGTTTCCATGCTAAAATCTTTTAAATCAATTCCTCTATTAGAACCAGTATATGATTCTAGAGCACTATTGAAAAATTCAATTGTTTGATTCCCAAGAATTAATCTGGAACCTACTTCTGGTAATTTATCAAAGTGGAAAGAACCCTTGGCATGTCCTACATCATTTTCAGCAATACCTTTATACCTTGTACCATCAATGGAGTTACTATCTAAATCCTCTCCATTATTAAAAATTGTCTCAATTGCTTGACTACCAACAAATTTGATTTCACTTTTCCCACCAATGGATGTGGTACGAACTTCCAAGTTGCCATTATCATCTAATATTGTCTCTCCCTTATCCTGTAGAGCATCATTGATAGCTTCTAATAAAGCATTTTTCATCTCATCTTCATTTGGTTGAGCTGGAGCAGCATCATCCTTGATTTGTGCCAATTTGTTAAATCTTACCTCTCGTCCATCCTCTTCCCCATCAATATGTATTAATAAACTCATACTATTCCAATCTGTATCCACATCATCAATAGTACCAATTGCCGCCACAAAGTTTGCTGGTTGTCCTGTGGACATTCTATGGACAGTTGTGTTAGTATCCGGTCCTTCATTTCCTCTCAATATATTTCTAGTATTAAATTCTGTACCATTGGCAATTCTATTTACCTCTGAGGTTAATTGATTAATCTCATCTTGAATAGCTTTTCTGTCTTCATCAGCCGTTGTTCCATTGGCTGATTGCACTGCCAGTTCTCTCATTCTCTGTAACATGGAATGGACTTCATTCATAGCACCCTCTGCGGTTTGAATTAGAGAGATGCCATCCAATGTGTTTTGAGAAGCCTTTTTTAAACCTCTAACCTGAGCCTTCATTTTTTCAGATATTGCCATTCCTGCAGCGTCATCTGCTGCCTTGTTTATTCTCTTGCCAGAAGAAAGTCTTTCTAATACCTTTGTTGACTTATTGGTATTGCTGGTTAAAAGCCTATGGGCATTTAATGCTGGAATATTGTGGTTAATTCTCATCTTTCTTTTCCCCCTTTAGGTGATTATCTATCTCTATTAAATATAAATTTTTTTAGTGCATATATAATATCTATCGACAAAAACTATGATATTCTTTAAAACTTTTTAATTTTCTTTTGCTTATTTGTTTAACCCTACAGCCTGGTTCCACTCTGCCCATCTACCATATCAACAAAAACCAAAATCTGTGCTACCACTTCATAGAGTTCTGGGGGTATTTCTGTACCCACCTGGTATTGGATAAGCTGCTTTACCAATCCCGCATCCTCATGCAGGCTAATTTCATTTTTTTTGGCCGCATCCAATATTTTTTCTGCGACTATCCCCTGGCCAGAAGCGACAATTTTAGGGGCATGATCCTTTTCTAAATCATACTTTAGGGCTACCGCTTGTTTGACATTCTTTTTCTCTTCCACCATTTCCCCTCCTATATTTTTATATCAAGGAGACTCCTGATTGGCCTATTCCACCCAGCAAGTTCCCCAGCCATGGATAATAAATCCTGGTCTTCCTCCACCCTAAAACTCATATCCCTTAACTCGTATCCTATCTTGGATAGGAGTTCACCTATTAGGTGGGAGTTCTTTTCAAAGATTTTCCTATCCCTATGATTTTTTACCCCTATTTTCATGTTGACCTTCTTATGATTTATACTTGTATATATATTGATATTCCCCATATTATTGGTTTCAAAATTTAGTAAAACTGACATATCATTGGGGTCAATCTTCCTACTGTTCATAATATAAATTTGTAAATTTCGCAGTTGATTTTCCATCATTATGGGTAGCTGGAACATAGTATCATTTCTATTCAGTTGATTTTGTAAATCAAGTGAATCTTTTAGTCTTTCACCAATTTTCCCCAAAGCCTCTTTTTCTGTCTTGTTAAATAAGTATGCCTTGTTTTCTATTTCCCTTATCCATTTTGCCAATTCATTATAGGTTCTTTCTATATCAAATTTACCAGACTTCATTTCTATACTTGTTGCTTTCAAAAATCCTTTAAATTTGCCTTCAATTTCCCTTAATTCTTTTCTATCACTTCTCTCTAGAAGCTTTAAGATTTTTTGGGTCTCCGGTGCAATCTGATCCTTATTACTTAATAATAATTGCATATTACTTATTTGCTTTAAATTTATGGGTAAAGAATTCTTTATTAAAAGGGGCAACAAGGCCTCCTTTTTATCCTTAAATAAAGCAATTCCCTCTATTAGTCCCTTCATATTCAAAAACCTTTGGGAAGTGTTTATAGAAGCCTCTTCCTCTTGGGCTAGTTGATGGATTTCATCAGTATTTTCCCTTGCAATATTTTCTGTAATTTCCCTAGCAATCTTATTTAAGACCATAACATTTTCTTTTTCAACTTCCACACCAGACTTGATTATCAGGGCTGTTTTTTCATAATCCAAAATGTCCTTTAATCCATGCAGGGCGATTTTTACACCTTGGACCTGGTCTATATTTTCTTTTGATACTTCCAATCCCCTGTATATCAATTCTTC
>CAZUTD010000140.1:0-2162 GCA_964623185.1 uncultured Clostridiaceae bacterium | reverse complement strand
GTTTTCATCAGGTTTTCCGTAATTTCCATACCAAAACCTCTTAACAAGTCTTTTATACCTGGCTGCATTTGTCTAATATCATCTCGGGTGACCCTGCTAGGTTGATAAGCCATGGTCTCATAGGCCCTATTTGCCAATGTGCTAAGCCTTCCCTCACCCCTTATAATATTTTTAGTAATTGAATTTTTGAGCTTATATAAATTGTCAATTGATACCTCTATTTTATTTTTTAAGGAATCAATGATAGTGGTCTCTTCAATTTCCTGGAGATTGTCCAATTTATCAAAAATCATATTTAGTTTTTCAATGTTGGATTTATTTATCTCTAACCCCGCCCTATGCAGGGCCTTAATAGCGTCCGTAATGTCCTTACCCATCTTATTGCCGTAAAGTTCAAACGCCTTATTTTCCGCATCCTCTGTTGACATTTCCGTATTTCTTGTAAATAATTTTAAAAGAGAAAACTCCTTTTTCTCTCCCCTTATTTCATCAATTGCAATAGCAATCTTATCTAGGGATTCTTTTTCAATATCTATATTCTTTTCCATTAATTTAATAGCTGTTTCGTAGTCCAGGCCACTTATAATTTCCTCAAGATTATTTTTAGACGCCAGAAAATACCTTAGATTTTCCTTTGTTATATCAATCCCGTACTTTTCTAATACCCTTAAGGCCTCTTTGCTCTCCTCATTAATAGGAAGGTCTAAACTTCTAAGAATTTCTTCCTCTTCCCTTGATTGGACAGGGTTTGAAATTTCTAAGTTCCCATCCCCATCCTGGTATACCTTGGATTGCAGGATATCCTTCTTGTCTACTATAACAGTTTCCCCCACCCGGCCATCAACTTCTTCTTTCATTCGAGCTTCTAACACCTTGTCTCCGCCCAAACTAATCCTTACCTGGTTTCCGTCCTTTTCTAACAAGGTCCCCCGTATTTTAAAGGAGGAAGAAGGTTCATTATAATGTTGCTGGGGAATTCTTTGAGTTAATTTTGAAAAAATACTATTGTTCATCATCCCACCACCTTTTAGCATCTACTTCATTTATCGTCATTTATAGAAGTTTTCTTTAGCAAAAATAGAATTCAAGTAGCTGTCATAGGTTGCCGATATTGTTAATACAATCATATATTTTTAAAAAGTTAGTCCGGCTTGATTTTATAATTTAAAGATGCAATAGTCTGCAAAATCTAATATAATATATCTATATCTTCCATTGGAGGTTGTATAATGAATAAAATAGACGGTGTAAATATTAGTGAAATGATAAATATGATAGGACCCCAAAATAAAAAAATCGAATTAAGACAAAAAGAATTTGTCTCAAAACTGGACACCATAAAGTCCCAGCATGTAAGGGACCACCTTGAGGACCTCTATGTCAAAATAGGGCTTCAATCCGAAAAAATAGCCGACAAAATGCAATTGAATGAAATAGTAAAATATAAAAAATTAGTTCGTGAGTTTCTAGATGTGGCCACGAAAAATTCACATAGGTTTTCCAAACAAAACTTTTTAGATAGGAGGGGCCGTCACCGGGTATACGGTATTGTCAAAAAAGTTGACAGGGAACTTGAGGCCCTGACTAAGGATTTCCTGGATGAAGAAGTGGACCGTATTAATATCATCAAAAGACTTGATGATATACGGGGAATGCTATTGGATGTTTTCATGTAAAAAACCTGCTTAAAAAGCTCTCGCATAGGGATTGAAGAAAATTTAACTGAATAGCTTTAACGATTAGCAAAGTTAAGACCACATTAGAGGATAAGTCTCTGGTGTGGTCGAGACTGTGAAATAGTTTGTGTATGAAAATCCTCCAGGTTAAGGTACAATATAAATAACTTAACTAGGAGGATTTTGTTATGGCTAGAAAAAGACCAGAAAGAAAAAACGCTAAGTTAATTGATGCAATACTGGAATCTTACAAACCTGAAACTGCTAAAGATGTCCAGGAGGCACTAAAAGATTTAACAGCAGATCTGATTGAAGAGATGCTAATGGCTGAGTTAGACGACCATTTAGATTATGATTACGGTGAAAAACCACTTAGTCTTAACACAAGAAATGGATATAGTACTAAAACTGTAAAAGGTTCCAATGGTGAAATGGAGCTTAAAGTACCAAGAGATAGAGATGGAAGCTTTGAACCACAGGTTGTTA
>CAZUTD010000139.1:0-5025 GCA_964623185.1 uncultured Clostridiaceae bacterium | reverse complement strand
CGGACCTGTTTCTGACAAATTAGCACCTAAAATCCGAGATACCGCAAGCATCCTATATACAGCTTATTTGGGATTGACTATTATGCAAATAGTAATCTTGCTATTTGGGAAGTTACCCCTATATGATGCCGCTGTTCATACCTTTGGTACTGTGGGAACGGGTGGTTTATCTATTTATCAGAATAGTATAGGTGCATATAAAAGTAGTTATGTTGTAATGGTAATTGCAATATTTATGATAGCTTCGGGAGTGAACTTTTCTTTATATTATGAGTTATATAGGGGGAATTGGAAAGCCTTTTTTAGGGATTCTGAATTGAAATTATACCTATTTATTATCGCAATATCTGTTTTATTAATTACTGCCAACCTATTTTATAAGGGTATTTACCAATCCTTATTCGAAACATTTAAACATGCCCTGTTTCAAACTGCATCAATTATAACTACTACTGGTTATGTTACCGTTGACTACGAAAAATGGACTAGTTTTAGTCAGGGAATTTTATTTTTATTAATGTTTGTTGGGGGCTGTGCAGGTTCAACGGCAGGGTCAATGAAAGTAATTCGCTTGCTTGTGCTTTTCAAACTAGTTGCCAGGGAAATTTCTAAGATATTACATCCAAGGGCAATCCTCCCCATAAGAGTAAATGGGAAAACGGTTTCACCGGATATTATTGCCGGAATTTGTAGTTTTTTCTTTTTGTACATTTTTTTCTTTGTAGTAGGCACCTTGTTAGTGCTACTAGAGGGTGTAGACCTATTAACTGCCTCGAGTGCAGTAGCGGCAACATTAGGGAATGTAGGACCCGGTTTTAACATGGTAGGCCCTACGCAGACTTTTAGTGCTTTTAGTGGGGCAAGCAAATTATTATTTTCTTTTTTAATGCTACTAGGAAGGTTGGAGATATATACAATATTTATCTTGTTGATGCCAAGATTTTGGCAGGAAAGAATTTAAATAACTTGATATTAGGAAATCAAATATAGGGTTGAAAGGAAATGAGTTTATTGAATAGACATGTTTTTAAGTCAATGCTCCAAGAAAGAATCTTGGTTTTTGACGGAGCTATGGGGACTATGTTACAAAAAGCGGGATTAAACATCGGCCAATGCCCGGAAATGTTAAACCTACATAATAGTGAAGTAATTAAAAATATTCATAAACAGTATGTTAAATCGGGTTGCAATATTATTCAAAGTAATAGTTTCGGTGCAAATAGGATAAAGCTAGCTCAATATGGATTTGAAAACAAGCTCAGGGAAATTAATGAGCAGGCTGTAAAATTAGCTAGGGAAAGTGCCAATGATAAAACCCTAGTAGCGGGAAATATTGGACCGACGGGGAGCCTTCTTTATCCCCTAGGCAAATTGACATTTGAGGAAGCCTATGAGATATACTACCAACAGGCTAAACACCTTATAAGTTCAGGTGTTGATTTAATCAATATTGAAACAATGACAGATATAAAGGAAGCCAAGGCTGCAATTATGGCGGTAAGAGATATAGATGATATACCCATAATCTGCACCCTAACTTTTCAAGAAAACATGAGGACCCTTACGGGCAGTGATCCAGAAACTGTGGCTACCCTGCTAGAGGCCTTAGATGTGGATGTAATTGGGACAAACTGTGGTTTTGGTCCCGATATGATGGTGGATATTATTAAACGGATATATGATGTAACGAATACTTATTTAATTGCCCAACCCAATGCAGGACTGCCCAAATTAGTTAACGGGGAATCTGTATTTGATTTATCTCCGGAAAAAATGGCCTTTTATATTACTGACTTACTTGCATCTGGTATAAATATAATTGGGGGATGCTGTGGCACCACACCTGATCATATGAGGCTTATTGTTAAAAAAACACAAGATTTTAAACCCTTGGGGAGGAAGGAAATTAATTTTTCTAAACTGGCCTCCTCTAAGAAAACTTTAATTATTCATGAAAAAGTTCCAACACCTGTCCTGGGTGGATATATTAATCCAACTGCAAAAAAACACCTGGTCAAGGCTATTCGTGAGGAAAACATGTCTGTATTAAGAGAGGCTGCCCAAAAACAAATTGAATCAGGGGCCCATATCATTAATATAAATGTTGGTATAGATACACAGGAAGAAAGTAAAATAATGAGAAAAGTAATTTCTGACATACAGGCATCCATTTATGCACCTCTTTCTATAGATACAGTAAATTATCATGCCATGGAGGAGGGTTTAAAGGTTTATGAGGGAAAGGCTCTGCTGAATTCCACCAATGGTGAGGAGGGTGCTTTGCACAGGGTGGTTGATATGGCTAAAAGATACGGAGCAGCCATTATAGGTCTAACATTGAATGAGGATGGAATCCCCGAAAAAGCTCAAGATAGGTTGAAAATAGCAGAAAAGATTGTAAGCACTGCAATAGCTAAAGGGATGAAAAAGGAAGATATTTTCATTGACCCCCTTGTGTTAACAGCAGGTGCACAACAGGACCTAGCCTTAGAATGTATTAAGGCTATTAGGCTGATTAAAAGGGAGTTAGGGGTCAGAACCTTGCTAGGAGTAGAAAATATTTCGCATGGCCTGCCCAATAGGGGAATTTTAAACAATACTTTTTTAGCCATGGCACTAGAAGCAGGTTTAGATATGCCTATTATAAATCCCTATTTTAAAAGCAACTGGGACACAATAAAAAGTGCCGATCTTTTGATGGGAAAAGATAAAAATTCCAAGTTGTTTTTACAATGGCATAGGCAAAATGAAGCTGATAAATTACCCCTGCAGGGAGAAAAAGATATCAAAATGGAAGAGGATAATAAGACAAATAAATTGATAGAAACCATCAAACAGGGTGACAAATCCTCGGTCGTTTCCATAGCACAGGGGCTATTAGATGATGGGCTATCAGCAATGGATATTATCAATAAGTCCATAATACCCGCCCTAGAGATTGTTGGTGACAAGTATGATAAACAAATATACTTTTTACCCCAGTTGTTATTAGCGGCAGAAGTGGCCCAAAAGGCATTTGGTTTTTTACGCCAATATATGGAAGAGGACAGTCAAACAAGCTTGGGGACTATAGTTATTGCAACAGTCAAAGGGGATATACATGATATAGGTAAAAATATTGTTTCCATTATGCTAGAAAATCACGGTTTTCGGGTTATAGATTTGGGCAAGGATGTAGAATCAGAAATCATCATTGAAACGGCCATAAGAGAAAATGCAGATATTATTGGTTTGAGTGCTTTAATGACAACAACTATGGTTGAAATGAAAAAAATAAGTGAAGTTTTAAAAAGCAAAAATATAGATATTCCCATACTGATAGGTGGGGCTGTTGTGACTGAGGATTATGCAGACGATATAGGGGCGTATTACGCACCTGATGCTATTGAGGCTATCAGGGTTGCTAATAAAATTCTTAATTTTAAAAGGGGGTAACTACCCCCTTTTAATTATTCTCCTAGTAATATACTTAGGTCTAGAAGCTCTTTTTGTATATCTAATAATTTATTTTTAAGTGGGTCATACTCCCTCTTAAGAAGACTATCATCCATAAAGCGGTCGGTGTTTAAGACTAGATTTTCAAATTGATTATAAACCTCCTGCAATTCTTTTTTAATATTTTCCTTTCTTTTAATGGGTTCTAAAATTTCACCTGTATGGGTTTTGAGAATCTCATTTTTTATTTCGAACGAATAACCCATGTTTGGAATAGTAATTGGAATTTGATATTTATTTTTAATTAATTGCGCAAGGGTGGTAGAAGCATCCTCCTCCCCATGTACCAGAAAAATTCTTTTGGGCTTTTTTTCAAACTTGCCAACCCAGTTTAGCAAATCTTTTTGGTCTGCGTGGCCGGAAAAACCTTCAATACTATATATTTCAGCTTCAACAGCAATTTCTTCCCCTAATAACTTCACCTTTTTTGCACCTTCTTTTATAATCCTACCTAGGGTCCCCTCAGCTTGGTAGCCAAGGAATACCACACTGTTATTGGCCTTCCATAAATTATGTTTTAAGTGGTGGCGAATCCTTCCAGCTGTACACATTCCGCTGGCAGAAATAATTACCCGAGGATAATTTGCTTGATTTAACCGCATTGATTCCTCATGAGTTCGTACAAAGTATAGATTGTCAAAGTCTAGGGGATTATCACCTTCTAAAATTAGCTTTTTAGCTTCTTCAGAAAATGAATAGGAATTTCTTTTAAAAATTTCCGTGGCTGCTATAGCCATAGGGCTATCAATATATATGGGTACACGGAGAAAGGTTTCTAATCCCTGGGTATACTCATAGTATTTATTTAGCTCATAGATTAATTCCTGGGTCCTGCCTATAGCGAAAGAAGGTATAATGACGGCACCACCCCTTGTTACTGTTGTATTAATAATATTCATCAGTTTTTCCATGCGTTTTTCTACATCCTCATGCAGGCGGTTACCATAGGTGGACTCCATTATTAGGTAGTCGGCTTCTTCTATAATATCTGGATCTTGGATTAAAGGCTTATCATTCATACCTATATCCCCGGTGAAGACAATTTTAACACTAGTATTATTTTCCCTAATCCATAATTCTATAATAGAAGATCCAAGTATATGACCGGCATCCCTGAAACGAACTGATATATTTTCATTCAAGTTAATTTTTTGATGATAAAGGACAGATTCAAAAAAACGCAAACTAACGCTGGCATCTTCTACGGTGTAGAGTGGTTTAATTGGTTTTAAACCACTCCGGCGCCTTTTTTTATTTTCCCACTCAACATCGCTTTCCTGTATATGTCCGCTATCTATTAACATAATTTCGGCTAAATCCTTGGTGGCCTTGGTGCATATAATCCGACCCTTAAAGCCTTCCTTTACTAATTTGGGAATTCTGCCACTATGGTCGATGTGTACATGGCTAAGCAGCAAAAAATCTATATCCTGCGGATTAAAAGGAAAGTCATGAAAGTTGAGGCTTTCTAGACTTTTGCTCCCCTGAAACAATCCACAGTCAAGGAGTATTTTATATCCACCAGTAGTA
>CAZUTD010000138.1:2442-5077 GCA_964623185.1 uncultured Clostridiaceae bacterium | reverse complement strand
GACCGTACCAATTGACTAACTATAACCCTCTCAGCACCATTAATAATAAAGGTACCAGTATCGGTCATAATGGGAAAATCCCCCATAAACACTTCTTGTTCCTTTACTTCACCAGTTTCTTTGTTGATTAGTCTTACCTTTACTTTCAAAGGAGCGGCATATGTGACATCTCGTTCCTTTGATTCCTCAACGCCGTATTTAGTTTCCTCGTCCAATGAATAGTCTACAAATTCTAGAATCAAATTTCCCGTATAATCTTCGATTGGAGAAATGTCACTAAATACCTCTTTCAAGCCCTCTTCCAAAAACCAATGATAAGACTCTTTTTGAAGTTCGATAAGATTGGGTATATCGATAACTTCCTGGATCTGTGAATAACTCATTCTAACTACCTTGCCGATTTCAACAGGATGTGGCATGTTAATATTCACTCCTTGTAATAAAATAAAAACTTTAAAAACAAAATTACATCCAAAGAGGACTTTCCTCATTTGAATGATAGATTAAATTATCCAAAATAAATAACCCTTTGCATTCCACTAAAATAATTGTTAAAGGTTATCTGTTTCTGGATAAAAGAGAACTTATATACTTCAATAAAGACTTGCCCGACAAATCAACGGTTTTGGCGGAAAAATTAAACTATCCACCAAACATTAAAATGAAACCCGCCATCTAGCTAGGGGTAAACATTTCAATCCAATCATATTGAGTTATAGTTCAGCATTAATATATTAGTATTTTTTGTTTTTTTAAGCTCTTTAAAAATTTCAACCCATATAATTCAATGGTAATCCCATCCATTATCTATCTCCCTGGCAAGTACTAATAGCAGTTTGCCAATAACAAATGCAATGCAGACATTTAAGGGATGGGGTAGCCGATTTAGGCTATATGTTTCTTTTATATTTAAAAACCAAAGGTCTGAAGTCTCATGCTTTTAGCAATTTTAACTTTGCACTATGTATTACTATTGACACACCTTTGGTATATTATACAAGAATTAAATTTGAACTCAATACTGCAATATATAATTTTATCACAAAGCATAAAACTTTGTCAATGCTAATTTTTATGTAAACTCTGTTTTCTTATATTTTTTAAGATTAAGGTTGAGGTTAAGAAAAATCTTAGCTTCAACTCTAAGCTTAAGATTAGCAAAATATATAACAAAGTCCTTCTTACTTTTGTCCTAATAAGAAGGTCCTTGTTTAATAAGACTTCTATTCATCATTTGAAATATTCAGCGGGGGCTTATACCCCCACCGAAAATCAGGTCAAATCCTCCACCTCTATTAACAAGACGGATATTATTTTAATCTAACAGGAAGGTAAATTAAGTAACGGTCTACTTAACTTCTACAACTGCTCCCGCCTCTTCTAATTTAGCCTTAATTGCATCGGCTTCATCCTTATCAACAGCTTCTTTAACTGCCTTTGGAGCATTATCAACTAACTCTTTTGCTTCTTTTAATCCTAATCCTGTAATTTCTCTTACAATTTTAATTACAGCAATTTTTGAAGCTCCTGCACTTTCTAAAACTACATCAAATTCTGTCTGTTCTTCTTCTGCTGCTGCACCACCTGCTACAGCACCACCAACCATTACTGGTGCAGAAGCTGATACACCAAACTTTTCTTCTGCTGCTTTCACTAATTCATTTAACTCTAATACTTTCATATTTTCAATCGCTTCTAAAATTTGTTCGATTGTCATTTTTAAAGCACCTCCGAATTTTTATAATTATTTTAAATTTTTATTTGTTTATCTATGCTCCCTCTTCACTTTGTTTATCAGCTATAGCCTTGATTAAATAAGCAAAGTTAGAAACTGGAGCTTTAAAGCTACCTAGAAGCTTAGCAATAAGTTCTTCTCTTGATGGTATATTGGCAAGTTCTTTTAATTGACCTTCATCATAAAATGCTCCCTCTACAAATCCCATTTTTAACTCTAGGTTTTTATGGGCTTTTGCAAAATCATTAGCAATCCTGGCCGGAGCAACCGGATCGTCGTAACTAAAAGCTATAGCATTAGGACCAACCAATTCCTTTACCAGCTCTTCCATACCAACATCCTCAGCAGCCCTTCTTACTAAAGTGTTCTTATATACCTTGTACTCGACACCAGCTTCCCTGAAGTTTTTCCTTAACTCTGTAACTTCATCCACCTTTAAACCCCTATAATCAACCACAACAGCTGCAGTAGAATTTCGAAGTTTTTCAGCAATTTCAACTACTGTTTTCTTTTTAATTTCAATAGCTTTTGACATCTGGATGCGCACCTCCTTCACATTTATACATATATAAAAGATAAGAAATTTAAAAGACCCCTTTACTATAGACATAAGAGGTCTTTGTTTATGAAATGCTAACAGGATACAATAATGTAATCACATTAGATAATCTATACAAAGCCTCGGTAGGAAATTAAGCAAATGCACCTACTGTCTACGGCAAATATTCATTTTAAATATATTTATATAAATAATTTTATTAAGATTTACTGCTTATTCCTGCGGGACTTATTTTTATCCCAGGACCCATTGTGCTGGCTATAGCAATGCTTCTTAGGTATTGTCCCTTTGTAGCTGCTGGTTTAGCCGTATTTGGTTCGGGGTGGGTGTTTTTAGCAAAA
>CAZUTD010000138.1:0-2432 GCA_964623185.1 uncultured Clostridiaceae bacterium | reverse complement strand
CGTCTAATAAGGTTTCCAAATTGTCTACTAATTTCTCATCATCAAAGGATACCTTTCCTACTGGTACATGTATAATATTAGTTTTGTCTAACCTATATTCAACCTTGCCGGCCTTAATTTCCTTTACCGCCTTATCCAAATCAAATGTAACAGTTCCTGATTTTGGATTTGGCATCAAGCCTTTTGGTCCTAATACCCTGCCCAGTCTACCTACAACACCCATCATATCTGGTGTAGCAACAACGACATCGAAATCAAACCAGTTTTCTCCTTGGATTTTTGTCACTAAATCCTCAGCGCCTACAAAATCGGCTCCTGCGTTCTCTGCTTCAACCGCTTTTTCGCCCTTAGCAAATACAAGTACTTTTACATCCTTACCTGTTCCATGTGGTAAAACTATTGCACCCCTAACTTGCTGGTCAGCATGTTTGGAGTTAACTCCTAATTTTACATGGATTTCAACAGTTTCATCAAAATTAGCAATTGATGTCTTTTTTACTAGTTCAACTGCTTCTTTTAAATCGTATAATTTATCCCTATCAATTAACTTAAACGCTTCTTGATATTTTTTTCCTCTTTTAGCCATTTTATATCCTCCTTGTGGTATTAACGGTTTTTAAACCTCCCACTTTTTCTTTAAGCCTCTACTTCAATTCCCATACTTCTTGCTGTGCCTGCGACCATGTTCATGGCTGCCTCCACATCATTAGCATTAAGGTCAGGCATTTTTAACTCAGCGATTTCCCTAATCTTATCTTTGGAAATCTTAGCCACTTTGTTTTTGTTTGGCTCGCCTGATGCTTTAGCAAGCCCCACTGCTTTTTTGATTAAAACAGATGCAGGGGGGGTCTTTGTAATAAATGTAAAGGATCTATCTTGGTAAACAGATATTATAACTGGAATAATCAAGCCAGCTTGATCAGCAGTCTTTGCATTAAACTCTTTACAAAAGCCCATAATATTTACTCCATGTTGGCCAAGAGCCGGTCCAACAGGCGGTGCTGGTGTAGCCTTTCCTGCAGGGATTTGTAATTTAATTTGGCCTATTATCTTTTTTGCCATATTTTCCACCTCCTTAACCCTTGTGAATCAAAATTGCTTCAATTTGCTTTTACATTGGTTCTACTTGAGAAAATCCTAATTCCACAGGTGTATCCCTTCCGAACATTGAAATCAAAACTTTAAAGGTTTCTTTTTCAATATTAATTTGTTCCACAGTACCAATAAAACTTTCAAAAGGACCCGAGATAACCCTAATACTATCTCCTACCTTAGTATCAATCTCAAGTTGTATTTCTTCCACTCCCATTGATCTTATTTCAGCATCTGTTAAGGGAATGGGTTTAGAACTGGGTCCAACAAAACCTGTAACTCCCCTAGTGTTCCTAACTATATACCATGTTTCATCAGTCATAATCATTTTGATTAAAACATAGCCGGGGAACAGTTTCGTCTCTTTAACCCTCTTTTTACCATTCTTTAGTTCAACTTTTTCTTCCATGGGTACATTAACTTCTAGTATAAAGTCTTCCATGCCTCTGTTTATAACCATTTTCTCAATATTAACTTTTACCTTGTTCTCATAGCCAGAATAAGTATGAACTACATACCACTTTGCATCTTGGGACATATATAAGGAGTATCTATCCTTAAGCAAGGAATAGATTACTCTTCCCTCCTTTTAAACTTAATAAATTATCGGCAGTTTGATAGATTGTTTCTTACTTGATAATTAGATTTAGGCCAAGTCCAAAAACTGTATCTAATGCCCATAGTACAACTGTTGCCAATAGACAGGATACCATAACAACCACTGTGTGGTTTTTTAATTCCGCCCTATTAGGCCAATTGACCTTGTTAAGTTCGGCCCTTACGCCTTTAAAATATTTCCCTAGATTTTTGGCTTTTGAATTTGCTTGGGTAGTCATTTCGACTTCACATCCTTTTATATCCTATTGCCAAAGCTTGTTATTTTGTTTCCCTGTGAACAGTGTGATTTCCACAGAATTTACAGTATTTCTTAATTTCCATTCGGTCAGGATTATTTCTTTTGTTTTTTGTTGTATTATAGTTTCTTTGTTTGCATTCTGTACATGCTAATGTGATTTTTACACGCACCGGTTACACCTCCTGTAAAGCACAACCCTTAACGGATTTTAATTATTTATCCAGTATAAGGCATAATATTATTCCATTATACAACTGTTACCTAGTAAAATCTATCACACTTTTATTTTCATGTCAACGAAAAAATATTTTAAATCTGAAAAGCTTTTACTTATATACATTATGCCCATTAATTTTTGAAAAATTTTGTAGTCTGGATAATTCCCGAAGAATTATAGGACCAGGATAAACCCGGTCCTCTTGTATTGTGTCTAAATTTATTTTAAAATTTTATTATTCGATAATAGAAGCAACTACTCCAGCAC
>CAZUTD010000137.1:0-5110 GCA_964623185.1 uncultured Clostridiaceae bacterium | reverse complement strand
TCTTTTATAGCATTTGTATGAAGGAATAATCCATAACCTGCTAAACCTGAAGTTCCTAGAAGGGAAACTAGGTTAGACCATCCTCCCTCAGGTACCCTTGGTATTAGAAAACCTTTTAGAAGTTCAGCTAAATTAGGCCTGGTTATAATAGCTGTTAATATAAAACTTAATGTGAATAGCAAAACTAAATATTTAATAACCTTTTCTATTAATTTATAGTTACCGGACAGGATCAAAACTATTGAAACTATACCAACTATCATGGCTAAGGGCCCTACATTAAATGTTGGTAAAAATAGCTGCATTCCCAAACCTGCCCCAGTTAAATTGCCCAACATAAAGGCTAGAGATGTTATCACTATGGAAATTAACATTATAGCCAATAAGGCCTGTCTTAAAACAGGATTTTCTACATCCTCACGAAGCACCTCTTGATAAGTTTTTCCACTAGCTAAAGTTAATCTTGAGGTCATATCCACAGATACAAGTTTAAAAATAGTCATTACGATAATTACCCAAAGAAATGAAAAACCGAAATATACACCTGCTATTGTCGCAGTTGTAACAGTTCCAGGGCCAACGGTTCCTCCCGTTATCAGAGCTGCTGGACCTGTATTAGCCAATCTTTCCCTAAAACTCATTTTTCGCTTCTGCATAATCTTTTCCTCCCTATGATAAATTTTGCATCTGTAAACTTTTCATACATAACCCCTCTGTCTATAGTTACTAGCATCCTTTATCAGCCATCACCCCACTTTTTAAAGATTAAATTTATTTACTTAAAACACATGGTATCTAAGTTTGCCCTTTCTAGGCACTTATGGTAATGCCTATTTTGTTATCCTCGATTTCTTTATCTTTTTAGGGTTATGTTTCAACACATTACCCATTATGCACAAATTAAGAGTATTCTTTACTTTCTGTAAATATAGCATAGCATAGATTATACCGCTTTCCATTATATACACTGCATAAAAAGACTTTAATCATTTGTGCAGTTTGCGCAATAATTTAAAATTCGATTTCTATACCATAATCTTACAGCAAGTAAAAATCTCCCTTACAACGAATTTTTTTCTTAACAATATTTATACCCAACACAATTAGTAACCCCAATCAGTGGAAGGCATAATCTAAAAACCTTTCCTAACAAATTGGGGTATAATCCTAAACTTTAAAAATCAATATGCATTTTACCATTTACTCAATAGAACCTATAAATTTATTTAAATAAGCTATACTACCTATACTGCTATACAGGTGCTATTTCTTTTTTCCTCCTTGCTACTTGTAAGCCTATTACTATAATTACCAGGGCAAGGCCAATTACATCTGAATATACTCCGTAGAAGGCTAAACTTGCAGCACCAATACCTAACATAATTCTTTCATACAATTTTGTTTCAATTAGAAGGTATCCTTGCATGGCTGCAGAGAATGTTAGGACTCCTAACAAGGCTGTTAAAGCGGCTAAGGCAACTTCCCCTGGAGACCCTATCATGATTAAAGGCGGAATGTATACAAACATCAAGGGTAGATAATATATGGATAAACCCATTCTCAAGGAATACCAACCTGTTTTCCATACATCTGCCTCAGCAATTGCTGCCGCCACATAAGCAGACAGGCATACAGGTGGTGTTATTACGGCTAATTGACTTGTCCAGAAGACGAAGAAATGGGCCGCAATAATTGGAACTCCTAATTCTACTAAGGCTGGTGCCGCTAGGGTAACTAATAATAAATAAGCTGAAGTAACATTCATACCCATGCCCAAGAAGAAACTAGCCAGCATCACAAGCAATAATGCTATTGGTAGTCTGCCTGCGGCAAGTTCCAAAATAATAGAGCTAAATTTCATGCCCAAGCCAGGCAGGGAAATAGCAGCTACCAGAACACCCACAACACCTGCAGTTGTAGCCATTGTTAAGGAGCCCTTTGCCCCATCCGCCAAAGCATCATAGACATCCTTAGCTGACATGCGTTTTTCCTTTGGATTTAAAAACGATACCGCGTAAGACGATATAATTGCCCAAAATCCTGCCATGGAAGGTGAAAACCCTCTTGCCAAGAAGTAAACAATTACACCAATGGGGATTAGGAAATACCATCCAGACTTCATCACCTTAACTATATCCGGAATTTCTTCCTTCGGTAGCCCCTTCAATCCTGAACGCTTGGCTTCAAGATATACCATAGAACCCATACTGATAAAGAAAAGTAGGGCCGGAATTAAACTTGCCATGGCTATCTGTATATATGGAACACCTATAAAGGAAGCCATTAAAAAGGCTGCTGCACCCATAACTGGTGGAAGGAACTGCCCACCAATTGAAACCACCGCTTCAACTGATGCTGCAACATGTTTTTTATATCCATTATCTATCATTAATGGAATTGTAACTGCCCCTGTAATAGCAGTGTTGGCTGTGGAAGAACCCATAATAGATCCTAAGATTCCACTTGAAACAACCGCTGCTTGTCCTGCACCGCCAGTATATTTACCCACAGCTGCTTTAGATAATTCAATAAAGAATTCCCCTGCACCCGATTTTTGAATAAAGGTTCCGAAAATAATAAATAAGAAAATAAATGTAGAGAAGGTATAAGCCACAGAACCGAAAATTCCATCCGTACTTGAATACATAACGCTAACTACCCTGTTAAGGTCATATCCACGGTGCATGATAATTTCCGGCATATATTGACCGTAGAAATTATAAAGTATAAAAACTGATGCTATAATAGTTAATGCCCACCCCACCGCTCTACGACATGATTCCAAGACCAAAAGAATCGCTATCGTTCCTATTATCACATCATTTGTACTTAAGGGCATACCTGCATTTAACGCAAATTTTGGAAAGTAAACCATGTAATAAATAATCACAAAACAAGAAGCTGCTATAAGTACTAGGTCCATTATCTTGGCAATTGTACTAGCCTCTTTTTTCCTGTGGGGATTAATTAAAAATGTAAGAACAAGGGCGAACAATATATATAATCCCCTACTAATATGGGCCTCCCAAAATCCAAAGGCTGCTTGGTATATATATACGGCAGAAAAAATAGCTGCAATGAAATTAATTAATTTATCTTTGTTAAAATTAGTTTCCACATCACATACCTCCTTTTACTGTTTAACTTGAAAATAACCAATCATATTCTAAATTTTTTATAGTAGTAGTAATAATTTGATACTTTCAGTGGGAGATTAGACTCCCACTGAAAAGTTTAGGTGAAAGCCACCAATTAAAAAAGGGGGGGCTTATTATAATTTATCTATAATAAGTTTGCTTCCTTATAAAACTTCTCTGCTCCAGGATGTAAAGGAAGCTCAATAGCCTCAAACCTATCTATGCCGGGTGACATTTCTTTAAACGCTGTTTGAACATTTTCTAAATACTTTCTACCCTCATCACTAAACATTGATTGTAACATTTCATCCACGACCCACTCGGGCACATCTTCGTTTGCCACCCAGATTACCGTATAACCAACTGTCTCAACTGGTTCTGAAATGCTTGTATAACCTTCAGCGGGTATTGTATATGGTACATGGTAGGGGTGTTCTTCTAAAAATTTATTCCTTCTTTCCTCGTCTACTGGTATAAGTACCATTTTATGAGAAGCTTCCAATTCAATTAATGCCGGAACTGGTGTTGTTCCTCCAATTATAAAGGCATCCAAGTGTCCGTCCCTAAGTGCAGAAGCTGAATCATTAAAGCCAAGATACTGTATATTAATTTTATCAATTAAATCTGCTGATGTTAAGAATTCCTCTGCCACAGCTGCACTTCCAGAACCTTGTGGACCCACAGACACTTTTTTGCCGGCTAGATCATCTAAAGTTTTAATTCCGGTTTTATCTAGTGTAACAAAGTTTAAAGCACCGTCATGGATATTGGCCACTGCCCTTAATCCCTCATACTGCTGTCCCTCAAATTCATTAATACCTCTTTGCATACTATAAGCTGTTGAACCGTATGAAAAACCCATTTCCGATTGACCAGATGCCATTAAGCGTACATTTTCAACCACACCTTGGGTTACCTCGGCAGTTACCTGTAAACCCTCAATCCGTGAAGTTAATGAAGCAATACCTGAACCTGCCACATAAAAAGTTCCACCTTGTCCACTAGTCGCAAAGGATATACTTGCGCGTCTTTTTTCACCCGCATTTGTATCGCCGCCACCTTGAGTATTGTCACCGCCCTTTGGGCTACTACAACCCACTATTGCGGACATAACTAATATTAGGGTCAATATTATAGCTATAGTTTTTTTCATCGCTTGTTTCCTCCTTATTTATTGGAATAATTTAAAGCAAAGCCTTTTACTCCCTTAGAAAACAAATACCTAAATTTGTTCCTATCCACCTCCACCCTGCCTGTTTATCTGTCTGGTCTAAAATTGCTAGTTTTTTCATACCCACCTAACTAAGAACTATGCAAATTTATTGTAACATGGTAGGTTGGAAACTAGCATCGGTGACTTTATACAAAAAACTTTAAATCTCTTGTGCGATATGCATAAATAGTTAATTTTTAAATTTTCTTTGTTTTTATTAGAGTCAAAAACAGGGGGATTGAATCCCTCCCCCTGTTTTTTCAAATAGATTATTATTTTTTATTTGCACAGAAATTCTTGACTGTAATCAATTCCTTTTCTAATAATGGCATAGGTGCTAGCCTGTTGTGCTATAACTTCTTTTGGTGATTGGGCATCTAGCAAGGTTATATTTGCAGGAGCCCCCACTTCTATACCATAGTCTGTATAGCCCAAGAGTTTAGCTCCATCTTCGGTAATCATTTTCCAAATGCTCTGCGTCTCATCCTCTGTGAAGAAACGATGTATATATGATAGCAACAAGGCTACCTGCTTTACATCACCGCTACCCAAAGGATTGAAAAAATCTCTTACATTATCAGACCCGAGTCCTATTAAGGTCCCTATTTCCAAAAGTTCTTTCACAGGTGCTAATCGCCTAGTAGAAATTGCTGTCGGCGCAACTACAACCTTTAACCCAGATTCCTTAATTAAGGCATAAGCTTCCTTTCTTTCTTCATCTGTTAAGGCACTGAGGGTGCAGCAATGTATACCAATAACC
>CAZUTD010000136.1:4823-5121 GCA_964623185.1 uncultured Clostridiaceae bacterium | reverse complement strand
CATGGTACCAAGTGATTCCATAATAGCATATAAGCGGCCCTTGGTAATGACCCTAATATTCAAATATGATTCTAATAAATTCTTACACCCATAGGTCTGCATTTCCTTTTTCAAAATCCTAATAGTTTTTTCAGAAGGCTCATTCAAGAGGACTGGACCACAAATAATATTTCCCACATAAGTATCCCCCACTAAAATCGGGGTATGGACTGTGGCCAAATCAAGACAACAGCTCTTTACCTGAGTTTCTCTAATAAAATCTATCCTTTCCCTATTTCTTAATTGACAATTCTTATTG
>CAZUTD010000136.1:0-4813 GCA_964623185.1 uncultured Clostridiaceae bacterium | reverse complement strand
ATTGTATTCACATCTTATTTTGCAAAATTCTGAAACATTACTAGGTTCTGTAATTATCTCACCCTTTTCATTCTTAATCACAATGGACATGTGAAAAGCCTGTGAGGACTTATCCTGAACCCTTTGTAAGGCCACTAAATCGATGGCATTTTCCAAATTGTCAATATCATATTTTTTAGGAAATTCTATTGGTGGCATAAATTCTTTGTACCTTATACTATTTGCATTATACACAATAATCATTTCCAGGGGCTTATCGGTTAAATTTTTGACATAATGCTCCGCATAGGGTGGTATATGGTATATCTTTCCGTAGGATAAAGGATATTCTATTCCATCTACCATTTGGATCCCCTTGCCAGACAAGATATACATTATCTGTTCATCCCCCGTATGAAGATGTTTATTCTGCTCCACATTTGGTAAGAAGTGGACATGTGCCACCATAAGTTTACCCATATCCGCATCCTCTGGTTCGTGAAGCCACTTGACCGTTCCCCATTCAAAATACTGTTTTATCGGTCGTAAACTATTAATATTCTTATACCTCTCCAATCCCATCTAACATCTCTACCAACATCCTTTCATTATATAATTTTTATTTTAATATATTTGCATACTCATAAACAATGTCAAATTCTCTATGACAACCTTAAGATCCTAGATCTGTAATAAATAAACCCTACAATAATAGTAAGGGGAAAATCCATTAAAAAAAGTATCTTTCTATTTAATGGCATATAATCCCAAAATCCCTCCTTGAGCACATCAAAACTATCTTTTAAATCTTCTTTGGGTACTTGTATTTTTACACCTTCCTCAGTTCTTAATAAAAAGGCATTTTCACTACGTTCTATACCTGTTTCCTCCTTGCCCTCATAGTCAACCCAAAAATGGCTTAAGGAAAAACTTTGTTTATAGGCAATACCCCTTGCTTCAAATAAAGAAGCAAGTATCACAAAGCGACTTTTACAATCACCGGTTGCCTTTGCCATGGCCTCCGCCGCTGTAGGAAAATAGAAGGGCATCCCATAGGTCTGCCAATCATATTGATAGGGAATCTCTTCCAAAACAAATTCCTCAATTTCCCTCGGGTCCCAAGGCGCTCTTTGGGCTAATAAGGTAATGGCCGCCGGGTTTGTCGCAGGTTTAATCATGCGATAACCACTGACTACTAAACGATAGGGGTTTGGATAGAGAATAAAAAGCATCCATGTCCAGAAAAACAAAGATGTTATTAAAAGGATTCTTTTTTTCACAAATACTCCCTTCTTTCTAAAAAAACAACATTATTCACCTTATTTTAGGTGCTAATGTTGTTTTTGTCAATGGCTCAAATTTACATAGGTTATTGGCCAATAAGAACTTGTCCTTTACTGGGTCTCCTATTTTAACTTGTCCATACTATTATAGATCCAATGGCATAATTCAGCCCTAGTAATAAAATCACTTGGCCGTAACTCCTGATTTTCCTGTGGTGATAAAACACCCTTTCCAATAAGGTATGCCACATTATCGATATATGCCGGATTAATTTCTTCAACATCTATATATATGATAGGAGTTAGTAAGTCTTCCTCCTTAATTATCTCCTCTTTAAAACTTTCAAAAATTAATTTTATCCCTTCCTCCCGTGTAAGGTAGTCACCAGGCCTAATTAGACCCTCATCATCTACTGGAAGAATCCCATGTTCATAAGCAGTAACAACATAATCTATTGCCCAATCGGAGATCTCATCCCAATCCTGGCAAATCATCTCTTCTTGAATTTGTTCCAAGTCTAGGGCATCTGTTAATATTTTAGCTGCCTGCTCCTTGGTAACATAATTGTCTGGGGAAAAAACATTTTTTCCTGTTCCGCTTACAATCCCCATTGCATATAAGTGCTCGATATACTCTTGTTTTGGATGGTCCTTTATATCAGTAAAAACTTTCCCCATCTTCCTAGTAAAGTCGGCATAGTGGTGAATATCCGGGGTTGGCACCAGCAATTCTTTATTTGGTAAGCCAGTGCTAGGAAGGTAAACAGGATCAATAGAAGTTATGGGTTGATTATACTTTTCCCTTATCAATTGAAATATTCCTTCCTGGTATGCCTTCTGGCCAGACACATTTGGATTGTTCCTAGCAACCCAACCATTATAGCCCCAAAGGGCGAAATACCAGTTTTCTAGTATCATGGGGTCATTATCCCCTACAGTGGGTAAGCTTTTACCTGCCCCATACCATTTGCCTAGTAAAATATCCGCTCCAGCCTCAATATTGTACCTAATATCATACCTCAATCTCTCTTGGTCAAAACTTTTATGTACCTTGTTGATTTGCATAATTCCAGTATTTCCGTAAGACACAAATGGGTTACCCTTCTTGTCAAACTGATTGTAATTACTTTCTTTCCAGGCAATGGCCTTTAAAATCACAGGTGGAATGTTTTTTTCTATGGCAACTTCTTCGATAATCGTCTCTATATCATCATCTGTTAAAGCTTGTCCCCCAAATCCTATTATTAAATTCGTAGATATAAGTAATGTCAAGATTAAAATAAAAATAGTAACTTTTTTACCCCTATCCAATACTACACCTCCAAATACTCTTAATAATTTAATATTATTACATTTATTTTTCAAAAATGCAAATTAATTTACAATTCATGGATGGAGTTTTGTTTTTACAAAAAATTTAAAGACTCCTCATTGTTTATAAGAAGTCTCTTTTAATACTAAAATTTAAACCTTTTCGTCAACCAAAATTCCTGCAATTTCCCACATATAGGCAACCATATCTAATATTTTTTCGGGCGGTATCTCCCTAATTACTTCATCACTTACAGCATCAATTACCTTGACCATAACTGTTTTGGTTTTTTCATGATAGGCCCTTTCAAAACGACGATCAAAGGGTTTAAAACTCTTGTTAGCCTTTTCAACAGCTTTCTGCAATTGTTCCACACTAATTTCCTTATCAGGACTGGCATCTGTTTCCTTGTCGCTGTACATTCTTGCTTCCCTAGTCACAGGTCTTTGCGGTCTTGCCGGTCGGCTTCCTTGCCCCGATATACCGTAATCCACGGCATGAGTCGAATTTAATTGTATTCCTTCAACTTTCATATAGGCTCCCTCCTATAATTATTCAATATCTTTATACATAAACGGTATGCCTTAACTTTAATAATCTAGTAATATATCGCTTGCCTATTAAAATTAAGTTCCTTAAACACGCCTCTATTATCTATATCGGATATTTAGTTGAAAGAGTTTAGTTATATTTTGTTTTTTTACCATGGATATCTGTAAAAACAATATTTTCCAATTAGGGTTTGGGAGTTTTTGGCCCTGACACCGGCCTTGACCAGCTCCTATCATCTAGAAAATATCCTGTAAAATTAGGGCAGATTTATTTTTATTGTAACTACCAATTCTCATAATGCACCCTTTCAGGCTTATACCTTTCCCCAACCTCCCTTTTCTCGGCCGGATAGCCCACAGCAACAATTGCCACCGGTATTATGTGTTGGGGCAGATTAACTAACTTAGAAATTCTTTCGATAAATTGCTCCTTTGGATAAAGGCCACACCAGCATGTTCCAATACCCAAGGCTTCAGCTTGTAAAAGCATATTTTGAATAGAGGCTGACATATCCTGAATCCAAAAATCACCGTCATGTTTTAAATTACTGGTATCTCCACATACCACAATTCCAAGAGGAGCCTCCTTTAACATCTGGGTATAGGGATGAAAGCTTGTTATTTCATGTAATTTCTTCTTATCCTTTACTATAACAAAATGCCAAGGCTGTTCATTGCCTGCCGAGGGGGCGTACATAGCTGCCCTTAATATTTTTTTAATTTTTTCATCCTCTACAGGTTTATCAAGATATCTCCTAACACTTCTTCTGCTAAAAATTTCCTTCATCTGTTATATCTCTCCTTCTGATTACATTTTAATACCTGGCTTACCCCCCACTTCTTATTACTTCAATTTTATATCCATCTGGATCAGTTACAAAGTAATATCTTGGGGGACTGCCCGGAAGTCCTTTTAAATCGGTAACTTCATATCCCATCTCCTGGTGCCTTTTTTGCGAACCTTCTAAGTCAGCTACACCTACTGCAATATGCCCAAAACCATTTCCTAAGTCGTAGGCCTGCTCCCGATTATAATTATAGGTTAATTCTATTTCCACCTGCCCTACTGGATCTGCTAAAAATACCAGGGTAAATTTGTTTTCCGGAAAATCCTTTCGTTCTCTTTCCACAAAACCTAGGGCTTCCTTATAAAACTTTAAGGACTTTTCCAAATCCATAACCCTTATACATGTATGCAATATTTTATACTCCATAACTTTTTCCTCCTTTAAATATTAAAAGTTTTAATAGAAAAATACTCTTATTTACATTCATACCACTACAAGACGATTTTTAACCTAAGATTTAATGATTTCTTGGTTTTTTATAATAATATAAATATCAGCTCTGCCCCTATATATTTTCACCTATCCTACCGATATATATAATAAGATAAAATTTTCCATAATTACTCAAGGAGGTGAAGTACATTGAAAATTAACCCGATACAAAATACACCCGTAACAGAGCCAGCACAAAAAACGGCTGCTGCTAATCTAGACCCAAAAACAAATAAAAAAGATAGCCAACCACAAGAAAGTGTAAAATATACACCTTCTAATGAAAAAGGCTCTGCGACCTACAAAAAACCTAACACCGTCGACCATGCTACAATTGAAAGACTCAAAAAACAAAGCCAAGACGCCTATGCAAACCTTAGAAATTTAGTTGAAAAATTGCTTTTAAAA
>CAZUTD010000135.1:0-5125 GCA_964623185.1 uncultured Clostridiaceae bacterium | reverse complement strand
CGGGCGATACAATGATTACATCGTCCAGGTTTTTATCTTTAAAGTATTTTACTAAAATAGGTACACCCAGTAAATGGTCTACGGGAATATCAAAATATCCTTGAATTTGTGCCGCGTGCAAATCCATTGTTAAAAGCCTGTCCGCTCCAGCCTCAGTAATTAAATTTGCAACTAATTTTGCTGTAATAGGATCCCTTGCCTTGGCCTTCCTATCCTGGCGGGCATAACCATAATAGGGTAATACTGCTGTAATCCTCCCTGCCGAGGCCCTTTTTAGGGCGTCTATAAGTATCAGGAGTTCCATAAGGTTATCATTGACAGGGGGGTGGGTAGGTTGTACTACAAACACATCTGCTCCCCTTACAGTTTCATCAATATTTACCGCTATTTCGCCATCACAAAAAGTACCTACTTGGCAATTCCCAAACGGTACTTCTAGTTCTTGGGCTATTTCCCTTGCCAGTGCAGGGTTTGCATTACCACAAAATATTTTGACTTCGTTGCCACTGCTATACATTTTGTTTTATTCCTCCCTTTTATTTAGCAAACCTTTTCGTTTTGCCCAACCCTCTTTGTTTTCCTGTCGACTCCTACCTACTGCTAAGGCCCCCGCGGCTACATTTCTTGTTATGGTTGACCCACATGCCACATAGGCTGATTCTTCTATAACTATTGGGGCAATTATGTTAGAATTACTCCCAATAAATGCCTGGTCTTTTACAAGAGACTTATGCTTTTTCCTGCCATCATAGTTGACAAAAACAACACCACACCCGATATTTACATCCTGGCCTATCTCAGCATCGCCTATATAGGCTAGGTGGGATGCCTTGGTATGGTCTCCTATGACCGAATTCTTGACCTCGACAAAGTCCCCAATCTTGACATGGTTTCCAATAGTGCTATAGGGCCGTATAAATGCGTAGGGTCCTATGTCAGTGCTATTTCCTACCTCGCTATCTAGGATAGTGGAGTTGTGGATATTTGCTTTATTGCCAATTATAGAATTTTCTATCCTAGAATTTGAACCTATGATACAATCCTCCCCTATACGGGTCTTTCCCCTTAAAATAACACCGGGGTATAGGATGGTATCCATGCCAATTTCTACATTTTTTTCAATGTAGGTATGGCTGGGGTTTATAATTGTTACCCCCTGGGACATATGTTTTTTTGCAATCCTATTCCTCATAATCTCTTCTACCTGGGCTAGTTGTTGCCTGGAGTTTACAGCCATAATATCTTCATAATCGTTTGTTTTGTATAGGCCTATTGCCTTGCCCATATCTGCAATAATGGTCAGAGCATCAGTTAAATAGTATTCTTTCTGGTCATTTTCATTGGTTATTTTAGGTAGAGACTCCCTTAGGGCTATGGCATCAAAACAGTAAAGTCCTGAATTAATTTCCCTAATTTTTCTTTCATCTGGTCTAGCATCTCTTTCTTCGACTATTTTTACAAGTTTATTTTCCTTATCCCTGATAATTCGACCATATCCCCTTGGTTCTTCCAAGTCGGCTGTTAAAACTGTGGCAGAATAATTTCCCTTCTTGTGGTAGGATATTAGGTCTCTTATAGTTTCTTCCCTCACAAGGGGGGCATCCCCGTATAAAACTAGGATAGTTCCTTGGTCTAATAATATATCATAGGCCATATTTACTGCGTGGCCTGTTCCCAACTGCTGGTCCTGGAGGACTGTTTTTATGTCTTTATCAAGGCTGGATTTAACCTCTTCAGCCCCATGGCCCACTATAACTGCACGCTCCTTGATGCCTGCCTCAAGGGCCACATCTATTACATGGTGGAGCATGGATTGTCCGCATACCTTATGTAATACCTTTGGCAGTTTCGACTTCATCCGGGTTCCTGCTCCTGCCGCCAAAATTAATGCTTGCAAATTCATTTTTTCACCACCTAGATTGCCTTTTTTGACAAAAATAATACTTTTATTTATATTATTCTTTCCCTATAACAGTTTATTATATTTTCAACAAATAATAAACCTTTTTTCCTAAGTTTTTATTGAAAAGCAGAAAAAAGAGCCTTGTGTTACCTAGGCTCCCTTCTCAAGACTATGCGTTGTTTGCTTCGCTAATTACTACAAGTTCTTCTGTTCCCCCTAAAACTTCTTCCACTTCATCTCTTTCTTCTTCTGCTTCTTCCACCTCTTCGTTAATCTTTTCGTACTCTACGAAAATTGCGTCTTGAATCTTCCCCCTTGTTTCTGAGTTAATCGGATGTGCTATATCCCTAAAATCCCCTTCCCCCATTTTCCTGCTTGGCATTGCGATAAACAAGCCGTTCTGTCCTTCAATAATTTTGATATCATGTACAACAAACTCATTATCAAAAGTAACAGAAACTATTGCTTTCATCTTGCCTTCCGCTGCCACCTTCCTAATTCTTACATCGGTTACTTCCATCTGTCCTTTCACCACCTTCCTTGTGTCACTACTAGGTTGTGCATAAAACTTTACATCTTGCTATAACACTTTAAATTGAGGGTTAATTACCTTAATTCTCCATAAACTTTGTTTTTCCTTCTTTTAATGAATTAATTTGTTAAAAATTTATTAGTTCTTTATTGGGATGGATTTTGATTATCCCCTCTTTTTCACTTACTTCCTCTAATGTGAGCAGGGAGGTATATTTACTTACCAGCTTTTCCTGGGGTTGTCTTGTGGCTATAAGCACACCTATACCCTCTACTTCTGTATCAAATTCTTTCATCATATCCATCATCCCCCTGGCTGTACCTCCTGCCTTCATAAAGTCATCTATGATGATAACCCTGGACCCTGGCTTTATGGCCCTCCTGGACAGGGACATTTTTTGAATCATGCCACTTGTCCCCGAGACATAATTAATGCTGACAGTGGACCCTTCAGTTACCTTATTGTCCTTCCTAAGAATAACTAGGGGTAAGTTCATGGCCCTGGCCACCATGAGGGCTAGGGGTATCCCCTTGGTTTCTACAGTAATAATGTAGTCTACCTTTCCGTAATCAAATTGACTGGCAAAAACCTCCCCCAGAGGATGAATTATTGAGGGAGAATATATTATGTCTGTCATATACAAAAAACCCCCGGGCAGGATTCTGCTTTCCTGAGATAATTTATGGGATATATCTTTTAGTAGCCTTGTATTTTGTTCCTGGCTTGTGGTAGGAATATATTTTACCCCCCCTGCGGCCCCTGATATAGTCTGAACTAGGCCTAATTCCAATTTGTCCATGGATGTTTTTATTATCATTATATCTTCACTAATAGTAGATTTCGCAACGGAGAAAAGTTGTGTAAAATAGTTCAAAGTAAAAACCCTATTAGGCTGATCTCCAAGAATTTTCATCATGGCGGCAATTCTTTCGTTCCTTTTTAGCTTTTTCATAAAAATAATTCCTCCATATATGAACATTTTTCTATATTGTACAATTTTTATTCCTATTATGCAAGAATTTCCTTATTTCATAGGGCCAGCCTGCCTATCCTTTTAAATATAATGTGCAAGGTCTTATTATTTGTGTTATTATATTGACCAGAGTTTCGTATTAATAATAATAGACTAAGAGGCTTATATTTTTCTGCAAAAAATTATGTTCTACAAATGTAGATAAATGGCAAGACTAGAATAGGGCTTAATATATTCTATTATAACTTATTGTAGAGGGGCGAAAATTGTGATTTCTTTTAATTTGGATGATCATAAAATCTACCATATCCATTTAATTGGGATTGGTGGAATTAGTATGAGTGGTATCGCAGAGCTTCTTTTAAACCATGGCTATCGTGTATCGGGTTCTGATATTGCAGATTCAAAAATCATTGAAAAGTTAAGGCAACATGGTGGGGAAATTTTTATTGGTCATAAAAGTGAAAATATTCAAAATCCTGATTTAGTTGTGTATAGTGCTGCAATCAGGGCTGATAATACTGAACGAGTCCGGGCAAAAGAACTAAACATTCCTCAAATGGATAGGGCAGAAATGCTGGGGGAAATCATGAAAAAGTATGATAGGGCTATTGCTGTGGCAGGAAGTCATGGTAAAACTAGTACTACTTCCCTCCTCTCTTTAATTATGGAATATTCCAAACTTGACCCAACAATTATGGTAGGGGGGGAACTAGATAGTATAGGTGGAAATATTAAGATAGGTAAAAGCAATCTTTTTATTACAGAGGCTTGTGAATATGTTGAAAGCTTTTTGAGGTTTTTCCCCTACATAGCTATTGTTTTAAATATTGACGAGGACCACTTGGATTATTATAGGGATATTAATCATATTAAGGAAGCCTTTAAAAAATTTGTGGGTCTGGTACCAGAGGAAGGTTACTTGGTTGCATGTTTTGACGATTCTAATGTGCGGGAAGTTTGCAAGGCGGCATCCTGTAATCTTGTAACTTATGGTATTAAATCAAAGGCTGATTTTACAGCAGGGGATATTAGCTTTGATAGGGAGGGTCATCCCAGCTTTAATGTGTTTTTTAATAATAGCCTTTATGGTAATTTTAATTTAAAGGTTCCAGGGCTTCATAATATCTATAATGCCTTGGCTGCTATTGCTACCTGCCATATCTTGGGTCTTGATCCAGAAACTATTGCTGAGAACCTTTGTCATTATGAGGGTATTCACCGTCGTTTTGACATTCTGGGCCAGGTAAAGGGTGCAAAAATTGTAGATGATTATGCCCACCACCCGGTTGAGATAAGGGCGACCTTGCAGGCGGCAAAGCAATACCCCCACAATAAAATATGGGCTGTTTTTCAACCCCATACTTATAGCCGTACCAAGGCTCTCCTAAAGGATTTTGCCTTGGCATTTGATATTGCCGACCATATTATAATTACGGATATCTATGCCGCAAGGGAAGTCGAGGATGTAGAGATTAACAGCAAGAATTTAGTGGACTTGATAAATCCGCGACTAAATGCCCAGTACATGTCGGGTTTTGAGAAGATTGCTGACCATCTTTACGAAAATATCCAGGCAAATGACCTTGTAATCACAATGGGTGCCGGGGATGTTTATAAAATAGCCGAAATCCTGCTCAATAAAATGGAATAAAAAAATTGCCATCCTATTAATTTAGAATGACAATCTAATATTTTTTTAATTGCTTTCCTCGGA
>CAZUTD010000134.1:0-5149 GCA_964623185.1 uncultured Clostridiaceae bacterium | reverse complement strand
GACATTTTTTTCTCTGCTTCCTTAAGGCCATATGCTAGGGTAAATAAAATGAGACTTGCACCTAGTACGGAACCACCTGAAAATCCTCCACCCGGTGATACATGGCCATGCATAACAATAAAAATCCCATAAACCTGTATAAAAGGGACAATTGCCCTAGTAATTGTTCGTACAATAAGATCATCCATTTTAATTATTCACCTTCTCTGTATCATTTTTATCATGAGATATTGCCAAAACTGAGAGCACAGATGTTATTGCGGTAAATAAGACTACCGTTTCCCCCAAAGTATCAAAACCTCTATAATCTATAATAATTGCAGCAACAGCATTTGGTGCATTAGTATCCTGAACAGCATTTGCAAGGTAATATTCAGTCGTATCGTTATAAGAAGGGTTATCAGTGCTACCAACTGCAGGCATCTCCAGTACACTTGAAATTAATAAAAAAAGTAATCCTAATAAAGCTATTGCACTAAATATTTTTTTCACTATTCCATCCTCCTAGTTCTACTTACAACTCCTATAAATAGAATGGTAGTCACTCCTGCACCAATAGCCGCTTCTGTTAAAGCTATGTCTGGTGCCATCAAGAATAACCAAAGGACCGCCATGATTAAACTATAGGAAGCATAAATGATAACTGCACTTAATAAATCGTTTGTTCGTTCAACTGCTAAAGCACAGGCAACCAAAAATATTACCAAAACTAAATTCAATATTTGCATCATTTTCAAATCACCCTCTCTCTACAGCGGATAAATCTTTAACATCTAAATCTTTTCCTTCAGCCAATTGTCTATTGTACTCGGCCTTGCCTATGATATGAGCGGCTGTAGGATTAGTTAACCAAATGAATGCAATTATTAGTACTAATTTAATACTAACAATATGAAAACCATGATTAACCATTAGGGCCAATAAAGCCAAGCCTGCACCCAAAGTGTCACATTTTGTTGTTGCATGCATTTTAGAAAAAGCATCAGGCATACGGACTAAACCTACTGTGCCAACTACAAAGAAGAAGGCACTCCAGAAAAGCAAAAAAATTATCAAACCACTTTGTAAATATTGCAATTTTGTTCACCCCTTAAAAAAGTTTACCTCTTTCAATATATTTAGAGACACTAACTGTTGCGATAAAACCCATCATAGCATAGATTAAAGATACATCAATAAAGGCCTCTTGTTCAGTAATAACAGATAGTAAAGCAATTAAAGTTGCTATCTTAGTAGAAATTACATTGATTGCCACAACCCTATCAGCCGCCTTGGGCCCAACATATGCCTTATATAGACTAAAAAATGTCATTATTACTATAAGAATTGTCATTACCTGCAATGCTATTATATTCAACTTATAATTCCCCCCGATCTATATTCACACTATTTTCAAGCTAAATCACTTCTTTCGATAGGCATCCCCGATAGTCTTATCAATTATAAACCCGTCTTTAGCAACATTAACCGTTAATTTAGCCGGTACTACAGTTGCCATATAACCCATCATTCCATAAATTAATGCTACATCAATAAACTTTTCCTGTTTTAAAATTACTGCCAATAATGTAATGATAACTGTAACCTTGACTGTTATAACATTGACAGCTATAACTCGTTCTGCCGATGTTGGCCCAATGTAGGCAACATATAAACTGAAAAATGTCATTATAGCAATTGAAATAACCATGACCTCAAAACCAAGTAATTTCATTTACTTAGCTTGCTCCAGCTTGCAAGCATATTCTTCCAATATTGAATCATACATTCCCTCAGCAGCACCATCAGTTAAGGCGTGAATTATAAATTCATCTTCCTTAATGTCTATAGTTAGCGTTCCAGGAGTGAGGGTTACAAAGTTTCCATAGATAACTTTAACAACATCATTGTCCAACATCATTGGAACACTTACAAATTGTGGTTGTATCGGCAAGGATGGATTTAAAACAATTAATGCCACATCAATATTTGCTTTTACTATCTCTATAAGCAGTATCCACACATATTTTATAAAGATTGCGATGTTTTTGGGTTTATATAAGGGCATTTCCCCTTCATCAAAAACAATATTCTGTGAATACATTACTATCAAACCACTCACAATTGAACCAACTAAAACAACTTCTACGCTAAATTCTGGTGACATTAAAATCCAAAACAATAATAGCAGGCCAAACAACCAGATGTTCTTTTTGCTAAAATATGATTTTTTGCTATTCATCTTTCCACCTCTAATCTCATAATACTTTTTATATATCTCCTAAAATCTATCAAACATTGATAAAATTATATCACTCATTTTATCAAAACATGAAAAATATTAGCACTACAAAAATACATTGGTTGAATATATGGTATCTATTATGTAAAGATTGATATTACAACAATATTTTTGTAATACTATACTTTTTTATAAGGCATGTATTGTTACTTATTTGCCAATAATAGCTATTTTTTGACATAGCTTTCTCTTTTAAAATTCTTTTTTCACCAGAACAACTTATAATTACATCTTAACTGCCAGTCTTTTCGTTTAGTTTCGCAACTTCTGCCGTCAATTGTAAGGATCTTGAGGATATTTCCTGGCTTTCAGCAGTTGCTTCAGAGATAACATCAAAGATATCACTGGATTTCATGTTTATGTCAATGGTTTTTTCATTAATTACTTCAACCTGCTGGGCTATTTCAGTTAAGAAGCTTTCAATCTCTGCTGTTCCCATATTTGATTCAATTGCTAATTTCCTTATTTCTTCCGCCAATACAGCAAAACCTTTACCAGCTTCACCGGCCCTAGCGGCCTCAATAGCAGCATTTAATGCCAAAAGATTAGTTTGTTTGGCAATTTTGGCAATTTCCTGTATTATATCCTGGGATTGATTGGAGATATCAGTTATTTTAGTTGTAAAATCTTTTAATACTAAAATTTCATTGCCCATAGCTTGTGATTTTTCAGTAATTTCAATTAGTTCATTAGTTAGGCTGCTGTTAGCATTTTGAATATTTGCCATGTTTTCCTCTATTACTTCACTAAGTTCCATATTTCTTTTATGGTTTTCCTCTATAGTAGCATATTGTTCATTTACCTTTTCTAAGGTAGCAGCAATTTCTTCGTTTTGAGATTCTATTTCCTTTTGCTCGTCGGCTAACTGGGAAATATTATAATACTGACAATTGCTTAATTTGTTTAAATTGTTGTGAATCGCAATGGCCATTCTTTCGCATGTTCCATAGCCACAGCTTTGACAATTTATAGTTCTATCTGCCTCTGTGTATTTATGCATGGATCTGTATATTTCATTAAATTCATTAGCTGTGGGAATCTTAATCGTATTCAAATGACTCTTATCTGTATATGCCCTAGAAAAGTCTAATTGCTTTGAGTCTATTTCCCTATAAAAATCCTTTAAGACATCCTTTTCGGATTTGCCCCTTGCAAAACCTCTGGAACCCTGATGCTTTTTAACTTGTTCTTCTCTTCTTTCTGCCATAAGCTTATCAACCTGATAATGTGATAAATTACAGGTAGCGGCGGTTCCTTTATTGCAACCATGCTCACAATTTAAAATGTCTACGAGCACAGGTGTATCCCCTGACCTTATATCAGTTTCGAGTTCCTCAAGGTACTCATTGTACACGAGTTCCACCCCTTCAACCCTCGTAATGTCATGGGGTTGTAAGGAAACTCCAAAACGTTTAAAGGTTTCCGTTAAACCTCCTGGCTGGCTATACAAAACAGCTCTCTCGGCCTGTTGCCCATCGAACTCTGTGTCAACAAGGCTTTCTAACCTAATACCCTTGTCCTTAAAATATTTTTCCAATGTATAATAGGTAATATTAAAATTAATATTCCCTTTTGTATTCGCATCTTGGAATTCTCTTCTTTTAGCAACACATGGTCCTATGAAAGCAATTTTAACATCCCTGTATTTTTCTTGTGACCTAATCCAGATGGCCGCATCCATGGCCGGCGAATGACTTGGTGCCAAATATTTCATTAAATGAGGCTTGTAAATTTCTATATAAGAAACTATAGCAGGACAAGGTTGTGCAATAATTGGTTGATTTGCACCTTTTTGATATGCCTTTAAATATTCATAGGTTGTAATCTCCGCCCCTAAACTCACATCAAATACTGCCTCTATACCCATTTGTTTTAATTGGGTAATTAGTTTTTTAATCTTTCTAGGAAAACTAACAGCTGCAGCCGGTGCAACAATAGCTACAACCCTTTCCCTTCTTTGTAAAGATTGTAAAAGATAGTCTAAGTCATCAATTCTCTTTCGAGCATGGTGCCCAGCCTCATCACAGGCTATAATACAATTTCCGCATCCAATACATAGGTCTGGATTAATTTCAACATGGTCACCAGAACCATCGTTGCAAAATTTCACAGGGCATACAGCAATACATTTCTGACAGTTTACGCATTTGTCTTCTAAAACTTCAATTACTGGAATAATACTACTTCTTGCCACATCATTACCTCCTTAAATACTGTGACATTCAAAGTTAACCCATAGTTTTTATCACCTACTTTTCTTATCATGAGTACATTTTTAAACTAAAGGACCTTTTATACTTTCCTAATAGTTTAAAATTCTTATTCCTCATATTTTTTTGTAGTTAGGGCGCTTTTTACCGTTACACCTTCAAGACTTCCAAGTTTTCCTGTTAAAGCACCGATTTCATCGGTGCTTCCTTCTACAATTAAAGATATAACGGATAATTCCCTTTTATTATAGGGTATCCCCATCCTGCCAACAATCATGGATGAGTATTGCCCCAAATAACTATTTACTCTATCAGCAGTTATATCTGGAGAGTCAATTACAATTCCAATTACACCTATCCTCGTGTTTTTCATAAGTATATCACTCCTAAAATATAAAGGCTTCCACTATGATTAATAGGACATTTGTAATTTCTTAAGTAGAGCTAAAGGGTTTTAAAACCCTTTAGCCTTTAAAGGTTTACATGGTAGTGCTAGTAATTTTTTTACTTCTATCCACATAATGTGTATGCAACAAACTATGCGCTTTTTCACTTCCTGCTTGTCCCAAATAATCTTCGTAAATTTTTTGTACCTGGGTATTTTCATGTGATCGTCTAGTCGGATTTCCAGCATCACTGGCATAGATTCCTTCCATAC